>CASECL010000291.1 GCA_949286445.1 uncultured bacterium
AATTACGCCATTTTGAAAATTGTTAGGACAGGTGTGGGTTTCAGGGATAAACTGACACCTTTGCCGCAGTATGAAACGGCGACCGGATCGGGTTGTCCGCCTGGAGTTACCAGTGTGATGCGGAACAGCCGTTTTTCCGGCATGTTTCTGAAATCTCCCTCACGATCCGCAATAGTAAGAGTATTTTCCGCATCATTCCAGCGGAAACGGATCAGGGAATAGCCGCCGTTTTCGTATTCGTAATCAATGCCGTTGTCTTCATACAATACATATTCTCCGTCAGAACCGGGGTAAATTCTTATTTCCAGTTCAGACGGATCGTATTCTCCGGTATGCTGAATTGCTTTGCCCCACGGCACAATGGAGCCGCAGCGTACAAACAGAGGAATCTGTTCCAGCGGTGCGGCGGTTTTTACCGTTTGACCGCCGGAAAATTTTTCTCCGTTCCAGAAATTTATCCATGACGCTCCGGAGGGCAGATATACCCGGCGGGATACGGCATGAGACGTTACCGGAGCCACCAGAAAGGCGGAACCGAACATATATTCTGCAGTTTCCGCTCCGGCTTTACGGTCATGGGGAAAATCCATAACCAGCGGCCGCATCATCGTTCCGGCATTCAGTGAAACATTACCCGCCATGGAGTAGATATAAGGCAGCAGCTGATAGCGCAAATCAAGATAACTGCGAACCAGCCGTTCCACTTTTTCACCATACCGCCAGAGCTCGGTATTGGAAACAAAACCGTGAACCCGGAGAATCGGACAAAATACTGAAAATTGAAACCAGCGGATAAAGCGTTCATGGTAACGTCGGTTTCCATACTGATCGCCGGGGCGGAAAAATCCGCCGGTATCAGTTGTCCAATAAGGTATTCCGGATATTGACATACCCAGTCCGCAGGCAATTTGTTTTTTCAGTGTTTTCCAGTCGCTGCCGATATCTCCGCTCCACACCACTGAGGGGCAGGACTGCTGTCCGGCAAAAGCGCACCGGGTCAGTATCAGCGTTCTTTTATCCGGCTGTTCACCGCGGAGTTTGGCGGCAATGAAACGGTTGACGTAAAGCGGGTAAATATTGCGGAATGCGTTTCCTCTGCCAATGGAAACGCTACGGTCTTTCAAATCGTCATTTTCCGGTTCGGTCGCGTCAAACCACCAGCTGTCAATTCCGGTGGAAACAATATTTTTCTTCATCTGCTGCCAATAAACTTCCCCGGCATCCGGATTGGTGAAGTCGATCCAGATGGTGTCTTTTATGTAGGCATTGTTTTTTTCAAGAACTTTTCCAAAGTCACAATTCCGATCCACCTTTGACCAGACAGAAAGCATCGAGTGGGCATTAAGGGCATGGATTTGCCGGTTCATCTCCTCCGGATCAGGATATAACTGCGGATCAAATGACATGGAGTTCCATTTTCCCTGTTCCCACCATTGCCAGTCCTGAACAATTACATCCAGCGGTATTTTACGCCTCCGGAATTCCCGCAGATTGTCCAGCAGTTCTTCCTGATTGTGGAAGCGTTCCCGGCAGTGCCAGTAGCCGAAAGCGTAGCGCGGAAGCATCGGCACCCGGCCGGAAAAACGGCGGAAAGAATTTATTACTTCATCTGCACTGCCGGTAAAAATAAAGTAATCCATCTCTTTTACATCTTCGGCGGAGAGAGTCTGCGGCAGATTTCTGCCGGTCCGCATTGTCAGTGCCGGTATATCGCCGTCATTGACAATAACCCGGACGGAATGTTTTCCCGGCGCCAGAAGAATATCCCGTACCCCGATCCGGGGCGGAAGCCAGAGATTATTGCAGTTGACAACGCATTTGCCGTCAATGTAAAGAATCAGTTTCCCGGCCATCACCTGACCGCAGTCAAGCTCAAAAGCACAGCGGGTTTTCATTTTCCCTGTCAGCGTGAAATTACCGGTCCAGGAATTTTCTTTTCTGATTTCCTCTGCGCCTCCGGAGCCGGTGGATATATTTACGATAGTGGCCTTTCCCTCACCCTCCCGGCGGAGGTGGATTGGGGTAACTGGCAGATTGAAATTCGTCCGGCTGAAATTATGCCAATAGAGTCCATATCCCGTACTTGAATAAAGCATTGGCACTGAAGCCTGGGTATTTACCTGAATCAGATCCCGGGGTAAACGGCTGATTTCCAGATATCCATCCTGAAATTCACCCAGTCCGAAAATCTGTCCTTTGTCGTTAAACTGCAACTCTGCCCGGCAGGAATCCGGTTCAGCGTCGATACTGGGGGAGGGGGTGAATGAATATTGTTTTTCCTGAAATACAATTTTGCCGGTTGCCGGATCGGTGAGCGTAACAAGACCGTTTTTACCTGAAACCGAGGCACAGATGCGTTTCAGACGCAGAATGCAGCCATCCCGGTTTTCCTCAAATTCTCCGTTGCAGCGTGTCAGGGAGGGAAAAACCGGATCAGCGATACTGGAAAATTTTTGATTCGGAGTGCGCCGTATCCTTATTGCATTGTCAGCGTGAGAAGTAATTTCAAGCAGGGATCCATCTGCTGTGCGGCAAACAATACTGTCATGAGTGATTTTTAAAAATTTTACCGTCTCGCATTTGGCAGATCCGGCAGTTTGGAGCGTAACGGACATGGTAAATCCCTCCTGGATAACGATATTATTGCTCCGGATAAAGTGAATATCCGGCAATTTCCTGCTGTTTGATTTTGTAATTTTTTACTGCATTATTTCCGGGCGTCCGGAATTCTTCCGGGTAATGTAGCATAAATATTCCGGATGTCAAAGTTGTTTTCCGGGAAACCGGAGGCGAAAATTTGAATTTTACTCAATCTGCATGATATTTACAGAATTTATCTATGGGATACCTGACGCACAGTAAAAATCTGGCCGATATAGTTTCCTGTCAATCTGAAAAAATACGCCGGATCAGAACTTTTTCCGATCCGGCGCGAAAAAATATTCTACCCAGATTTTTTATCAACCGGGAAAACCTTAACCTTTGCTGAAGAGCTGAACCTGTTCCCCCAGCGCAAAATTGGTATGCATCAGAATTTCCGGTGAGAATTCCGGAACCACCCGGAGTTCAAAATTGGAATCGAGCATAATGTCCATCGTATCATCATCGTTCTTCTCCAGTTTGAAAACAAATTTTCCCTTTGCCAGCGGAATGGATAATTCCAGCCGGTCGAGAAGTTCCAGTCTTGGATTAATGAAAACCGTGGACACAGAAGATTGTTCATCCACCTTTATTCCGATAATATCCCGCAGTATTACCATATTGGGAGATACCGTCCAGCCGTCATACATCCGTACCGGTGCCGGGTCATCCGAGGAGAAGTCCAGCCGCCAGGCCGAAAGCTGCGGACAGCGTTTAAGTTCCCAGTAACGCCGGAAATAATCAAATCCCCAGTCACAGAGATTGAGAGAAAACACCATTCCCATAAAGAGGAAGTGGAAGTACGGCTGCGCTTCATCCGGACTGAGTTTGTCGTGACGGTCAAACTGGAAGAACCGGTTCTGGAATTTGTCAAATTCCCTGATGTCCAGCACTCCGCCGAGCAAAGCGCAGAAGTTGCCCATCAATTCTGCTTCTCCGAAGGGTTTCCCGTCAATGAAACTGCGCGGCATGAGACCGTTATCTGCACTGTTGCCGGAGTTGAAATCGCGCAGAGTGGCAATAAGTTCGTTGGCTACCGTAAGGCAGTGCTGCTCCATATCCTCAATTCTCAGAATTCTGAATGCCTGTGCCGAGGATAACAGAAAACGGCTGTACAGCGAATTCAAATATGTCGGTGCCTCTTCAGGGCCGAAGGTATAGAGTGATACCCGGCTTTTGGGATGAAACTGCGGAGTATCTTCACGCAGTAACCCGTCTTTGCCGCGGCGTTCATCCCAGTATTGCACCAGAAACTTGAGCGGTTCCGCCAGTTTTTCCAATTCGTCCCAATCTCCGGATATACGGTAGTTGTACAACATCCAGAGCGGCATGGCAAAACTGTGCGGCCCCTGAGGAAGAGAATGTCCGGAGCTGGAAATGGCAGGAATATCGCCATTTTCAAACTGTCCTTTGACAAACTCTCTCAATTTCGCGGCAGAGTAGGAAATATCGCCAAAGGTGCACATCATATTTACCGACTCAATATAGGCATCGAGCATATAAGTATCGTAGTTTGCCCGCGGTTCATTGATGGCGACAAAACCTGCTGATCTCGTGAGTGCAAGCACCCCGGTATTCCAAAGTTCATTTATCCACGATTCTGAAGTTTCCAGCGATGATGGCACGTTCCGGCAACGTTTTAGCTCAGCAAAACGTACCGAGTCAATCTTTATGCCGTTAAGTGATTTGCGTACACTTATAGCCAGATAGCTGCATTCGCGCGGCCGGAAAAAGGTGAAGTTGTTTTCCCGGCTGCGGCAGCGCATAGTGTGAGTGCAGCGGCGTCTCAGACCGCGGTTCGGCAAACCATTTTCACCCATGATGTAGCCGAAAGTGAAATCAACAATGTCGTTCCGGGTGGCATTAAAATCAATCACAGGAAAACCGTAACGCAGATCATCAAGTCTGAAAATAATGCATTCTCCGGTTTTCAAGGTCAGCCCTTTCCATGAACCTGAGGTCAAGTCCACCGTTTTATCCGGAATAAATTTTGTTGAAGCCAGATAGCTTGAAACATCATTGATATTATCCACCCTCGGCTCAAACTCCACCGGTTTCAGCCGTTCAAAATCAATATCTCCGGGAATGTCCTCAAATGACATTTTAAACGGTCCAACCGTTTCCCAGGCAATATCTGCTTTCGGCTCCGGAGCACATCTTACCTTCACCGCCGAGCCGCGCGGAAATTCAAAGTACATACCCATAGCATGTTTGGTCGTACTCTGAATCAGGGTTATATCATTCCAGCCGGCTTTGAATTTGAAAACAACCGCATCTCCGGTAAGTTCCTCCGCCGCATGGAGCAGTTCGCCATTACAGAAAAGCCGGAACGGTTCGTCTGAAAAAATCCGCACCGGCAGTTCCCCGTCGCTGTCACGCCAGACGTATCCCCTGGCACCGTAAATTCCCCGGCCGCCGATATGCACCTGGCTGAATGCAACAAAACTGACCCCGGGAAAATCTGTAAGTTTTCCCTTGACAACCGGCGTGAAATCAAGTTTTTTATCCACTTGCGGCGGTCTGAGAGGATGGATTTCCAGCCTGGCTCCGTACTCATAAGTGGCCTTGGCATAGGTTGGTTTCGTCCAGTTTTCACGGGCAAGAAAGTTGCTGCTGGTCCAGTGCTGAGGATACAGTTCACCGTCAACAAATTCCAGCAGTCCCTCATGGCGTGACGCTCTGGCCCGGGGAACGGTCATGGCGTCCCCCCAGGAGATATCCCAGGTTTTATCTGTATAGACAATGGTGCGTTTTTCCGACTCAAGCTGACACCACACTCCCGGCGTACGGCGCGATCCTGACGAGAGTTCGGCAGAGTAGTACACCACCAGAGCAATAACATTTATCCCTGACTGCAGGCAGTAGTAAGCATCATGCAGGTCAACGTATGAAGTGCCGGCATTCTGATTTGAACGCGGCCCTCCGCCGATGAGACGGTCATTGATATACAGCTTGTAAGCGCAATTTGCGCTGACCCAGAGTCCGGCATCAAGACCGAAGTGTTCCACGGTGAATTCTTTGCGGAAAAGCAGAAAGGCATCATCACTGTCTATGAGTTTGTCTGCCCATATCCATTCCCCCCTGATTTGACGTGGCATGCTTATGTGATCCATAAATACTCCTTCCAGTGTTCAAAAGCCAGCGGGCACGGAAGACTCCGGCAACCCGTATTATTAACATTACATCTTTTAATATGAAGCAAAAATAGCGATTTGACAAGTTCTTTATTGAAAAAAATTGAAAAAAAACGTGTTTATATAACATAATATTTATTTTTTTGAAACAAATGTAACTGTTATATGTCCTTTTCTCAATATTTCTGAATTCGGGTAAAAACTCTCTTCGCTTCGTAAAAAGCAACCTGAATACGGTATGGCGGACATTGAAAACATTACCGGTTCATACAATAATATTTTTGCTGAAATGCCGTTTTCAAAACTGCCGCATATATTTTGCCGGAATAAGACACCTGCCGTGGAGCGATGAACAGGGAATACTGTCTTACCGCTCAATCTTGCCGAAAAGTGATACCGGATTTGCCTGCGTTATCCTGACATTCAGCAGCATGCCGGGGCAAAGTTCTCCGCCGTCCGGTTCAAAAACCACAGTTCTGGCGTTGCCGGTCTTGCCGCTCCAGCGGGCGGAATTCCGTTTACTGACGCCTTCCACCAGAACTTCCTGAAGCGTGCCCGGCATGTTTTTCAATTTTTCCGCCACCCGTTTTTCCAAATCAGCCAGCAGAATTGCGTTGCGTTCTTCCTTTACTTCCGCCGGTATCTGATCCGGCATCTCTGCCGCTTTGGTTCCTGAGCGTGGCGAATATTTAAAGATAAAAGAGTGATCAAACCCCACCTCATTCAACAAATCGCGGGTCTGCTGGAAATCTTCTTCTGTTTCCCCAGGAAAGCCGACAATAACATCGGTGGTAAAGGTGCAATCCGGTATCAGAGAACGAATACGGTTCACCTTTTCCAGATAACTTTCTGCGGTATACTGCCGGTTCATCAGCTGCAATATCCGGTTTGAACCGGACTGTACCGGCAAATGGTAACAGTGGCAGATTTTCGGTTCAGATGCGAGAACGGAAATCAGTCTTTCGCTGAAATAACTTATGTAGGGAGAGGTAAATCTTATTCTCTGCAAGCCGTCTATCCGGCACAGTTTTTCCAGAAGTTCGGCAAAAGGTGAACAATCATCCGCCGGCGGTCTCACATCTCCATTGAGCCCGTAAGCGGCGACATTCTGTCCCAGCAGCAATATCTCCCGGCATCCGGAGGCAACCATGCTTTCTGCTTCAGCAATAATATCTGCGGCATCCCGGCTTACCTCCCGGCCTCTGACGTAGGGTACAATACAATATGAACAAAACCGGTTGCAGCCCCGGGTAATTGCTATTGAACCGAATATTCCCCCCGGTAAATGGCCTTTCATCGCGGCCAATACTTCATGCGGATCTTCTGACAGCGCCTGATAGCTGGACCGCTCCCGTACTATTTTTTCCACTGCCTCCGGGAGCTTATGGAGCTGATTTGTCCCAAGTACAAAATCCAGATGCGGCAGCAGATGGAACAACTCTTCTCCCCGGTTCTGAGCCATGCATCCGATACAGCCGATGATAAGACCGGGATTGAGTTTTTTCAGTTTCTTCATGTAGCCGATTTTGCCGATGGCTTTGCGTTCCGCCTGTTCCCGGACGCTGCAGGTATTGAATACCAGCAGATCGGCTTCTTCTTCGTGTTCAACCGGAGTGTATCCTTTGCCGATCAGAATGGCGGCCAGGGCTTCAGAGTCCCGGACATTCATCTGGCAGCCGTAGGTTTTGATAAAGAATTTCACGGTTTTACATCCACTTTCAAGGCCAGATTGTCCCGGTGCACTGCTTCGTCATCGGCGGGATGTCCCAGCAGGGCGGATATCTCGTCGGACTGTTTTCCGGCGGCGAGCTTATATTCTTCGGAAGAAAAATTACTCAATCCGTAGGCAAATACATTGCCATTTAAATCTGCTATTTCCACACAGTCTCCGCGTTTGAAAGATCCGGAAACTTGTTTAATCCCGACACAAAGCAAACTTTTCCCCCTGCGTTCAAGCATATTCACCGCGCCGTCGTCCACCGTCAGCCGTCCGCTGGGGCGGGCAAAAAATCTCAACCAGCGTTTCCTGCTCCTGATCCGGCTGCGGGGAACAAAAAGTGTGCCGACGTCTTCACCGGAAAAGATTTTTTTCAGAATATCTTTTTCCCGTCCGTCCGCTATCCAGAGATATTCTCCGGCCCGGTTCAGAAAATCCGCCGCCATCAATTTTGACTCCATTCCGCCGATGGAAAGTTCAGAATTATCCGTCCCCCCTGCCAGATTGCGGATGGATTCGTCAATATTTTTTACCACGCTTATCCGTTTGCCCAGTGTACCGTCAGGGTTGCGGTCACGCAGTCCGCTCTCGGTAGTGAGAATTACCGTCAGATGGGAATTGGTCAGTGTCGCCAGCATGCCGGCAAGAGTATCATTATCGCCGAATTTAAGCTCATCTGTGGAAATAGAGTCATTTTCATTGACAATCGGCAGTACTCCATTATCCCAGAGTGCATTTATACAGTTATTCACATTAAGATAACGTTTCCGGTTCTGCAAATCTGCCTTGGTCAGCAGCAGCTGTGCGCAGCGGAAGTTATGCTGAAGACATTTCTCACTGTAAATAGACATGAGTTTGCATTGTCCTGCCGCGGCAAGAGCCTGAACCATGGCCAAATCCCGGGGACGTTTTTCAAAACCCAGTTCTTTCATGCCCATTCCCACTGCGCCGGAGCTCACCAGCAGAACCCGGCGTCCGGTCTGGCGGATAAAATTGATGCCGTCCACCAGTTCCCCGATGCGTTCTTCATCGGTGAGCAAACGGGTTCCGGCCTTTATTACCACCTCATGACAATTTTTAAGCAGTCTTTTTCTCATTTTAAATTTTCGTAATCAAATTATCAGCAAGTTCCGGGTCAGCGGAACGTATAAGATTTCTGGACAACTGCAATGCTTCTTCTGCGGTGGCACACCCGAGCACTTTTTCTGCCAGACTTTCCGCCTGATGCATATAAAGAGAGCGCACCAGACGGCGGATCACACCGAGTGACGAACACTCCATACTCAGCTCATGCACCCCCAAGCCCAGCAGTATAGGGGCCAATTCAACTTCACCTGCCATCTGACCGCAGACTCCAACCCAGATATTATGTCTTCTGGCCGCCGCCACACAACGGGCGATAAGTCCGAGAATTACCGGATGAGCCGGTTGATAAAGATAACACACCTTTTCGTTGCTCCGGTCGATAGCCAGAGTGTACTGTACCAGGTCGTTGCTGCCGATACTCAAAAAATCTGCTACCGCGCTGATCCGGTCCACCAGCATAGCGGCGGCAGGAGTTTC
>CASECL010000292.1 GCA_949286445.1 uncultured bacterium
AATTATGCAGTACTCAAAAGCTGAATTGAAAATTTACCGCTCCGGCGTGATCGCCGGAGTCAGCCCGGTATCACCCGATGTCCCCGGCACTGACGGCGATATGGACAACTGGTAAATTTCAGATCTGCAATATAAATAAATTAAATTCAGGCAGTCCGGAAATTCATGATTTTCCCGGACTGCCTGTTTTGTAAAACCAGATGCCGCATTATTTAGTCGATTATGCAAAATCTGCGAAAAGATTTCGCATAAATATATACTTTGCCCTCAAAAACCTGCAATTTTATCATTCGTGCATCAACTTCCGTTCTCCCTATCTCGAGCAGTTTTGGCGTCAATTTTGAGCTTGCGTACGATAGTACGCGGTGCTCTCATTTCCTAAAAACTGTCTCAAAACAGGGTTTTGCATAATCGACTATTTATCTATCTGCATCAGGTCAAAATGGTTCAGTAGCAGGCTTCAGCGGTTCTGCTCCGGCTTGAACACCGGCAATTTTCATTTCGCGCTGGAATACCCTGCCGCCGGAGCGGGCGGTTAGGACACGGCAGTCTTTCCCGCCGAAAACAATTTCATCCACCGGAAGATTTTCCGGGAGCGGCAATATGGTATTGTGTTCGCTCTGGGAGGAAAAAGTTTGAATTCCAAGTTCAGTTGCGGCATAAAGTCTGTCCTGTTCATCAACTGCCAGAGCTTTTGCTCCGATTTCACGGCAGTCATCGGCAAGTTCCAGCCGGGCAAACTTTACCGGATCGGAGATTTTTCCGTCTTCCGCTATCCGGTACGCCCAGACGTAACGCCGCCCCGATATAGATACATACAGCCGGCAGCGGTCAGAAGATAACGCCAGTCCGCCGCCCATACCTGGCAACTCCGCCGCCACTTGTACATTACCGCCATGACCGGCAAAGTATATTTTGTCCTTTTTAAGGAAATACACCCCTCCGGCGGCAGTCAACGCTTCCGGCACCGGACAATCTTCCTCCACCTCACGCCAAGGGAAGTTACTGTCCACCAGCTCCGCTACCCGGGGCGGTTTATCCGGATCAGCTCCAGCGCCCGCCGGGATCTTTCCCCAATTCTGCCAGCAGAAACGCAGAGCCCGTTCCATCACTTCCGGATCATTGTAACCGCAACCGTGTTCGCCGCCGTCAAACACTTCATATTCAAATTCATACCCGGCATATTTCAACGCGGCAACGGCACGGCGTCCCTCCAGTTCCCAATCCCCCCCGGAATTGCGCATATCATCAGTGCCGAAAGTAATGTAACAGCGGATTTTTCTGCGTTCATATTTCCTTATCAGCGCAGGGAAAATATCTCCGCCGCGGAAAGCGCAGAAAGTAGGACTGTTTATATAGCAGCGGCGGAAAAAATCATTGCGTTCCCAGGCCGCATTCCAGGCGGCTATACCTCCGGAAGAACATCCGGCAATAAGGTGAAGTTCCGGATCAGGCGATATTCCAAAATCATACTCTTTCTGCAGATATGGCAGGAGTTCACCAATAATAAAATCGGCATAATCACTTCCCAGCCCGTCATATTCCGGCGAACGGTTTGACCGATTTTCACCACCGGCAAGCAGTGGTTTTATTTCTCCGGGAAAAACAAACAATCCTACGCAGAAAGGCATAGCTTTTTCCATAGCCAGTTTTGCCATAACAACGGAAAAATCAGTACCGTCCTGAGTTACCACCAGCCCGGGAAGGACATCCCCGTTTTTTCCCTGTACTGCCCCATCCGGCGGCAGGTAAAGTATATACTTATGCACTGTACCGGGAAAAACAGCTGATTGTGTAAATTCACCTTGATATTTTTTCCCTGTCTGCGGATACATTTTTTCACCTTTCTTTGTTTTATATTCAGCAGAAAATACCATTCCCTCCGGCTTGACAGCTCTTTTGGGTTTTTAACCAGCCGGAAAATTTATTCACGCCTCCACAACGCACACGCATAATCTTTTTCCGACCTAACGGGAGAAAAGTGAAAGTGCCTTGGCCAAAGCAAATTCGCTCCGCAGAATGCGTTCACCCAAATCAAGATATTCCGTTGACGTACCTGATTTTATTCCGGTGTCTGAAAATAATTTTACTTCGTCTCCGGTAAATCCCCCCTCCGGGCCCAGCAGAACTGTCGCCGGCAAATCCGCTTTGCCGCCGAAATCACGCCTGCCGTTCAAGCCGGGATGAAGAATAAATAATTTTCCACCGCGGATAATCTCCGGCAGCTCCTCTCCGGCAAAAAACCGGAATGACCGGTGAAAAAACACTTTTACCATCCCGGTATCTCCAGCCTGTTCCAAAGCCAGAAGTATTTCCTGCCGGTATTTTTCCTCCTCCAGCACCGGAGACTGCCAGTAACTTTTTTCCACCTTGAAGCAATGGAAAAAATGTACCTCTTTCACCCCGAAACAGGAGGCAACATAAAGAATTTTTTTGAATGTGTTCGGCCTTTGCAGCGCGGCACAGAGTTTCAGCGGCAAAGGCGGCGGCGGCATTTTCTCCGGATTAAATTCCATTTTCACCCCATCCGGAGTATATTCTTTTACCACCCCCCGGCCGATCATGCCGTCAACCACACCCATTTTGCACCCGTCCCCGACGGCAGGCTTCAAAACATCACGGATATGGTTGAATTTCCGCCCGGTAAACAAAAAACACCCCGGGGAAATTTCTTCCCGGGGTTCAGCCAGAATCAAATTCATTTGTTACCAATCTGGTTAACCGGCTGACCGGCTTTGGCAGCCATTGCCACTTTACGCTTGTAGTAAATGACAAATATCAAATCTGTCATTACCATAAGCGCATTTATCACATAAAGCAACGCCACCCAATCCAGCGGCGGACGGCAGAACTTGGCCACCAGTCCCGCCATATATCCAAGGAATACCATAAGCAGGAACAGCCGGCTCTTTCCCAACGGATTTTTCACCCGTATCGTCTTCAAGATAGCCGTCGGCCAGCTCGCTCCAAACAGAATTAACATCAACGCTTCCCAAATATCAGCTGCTGACATTTCCCCACACCTTCTCTCTCTACATGTAATTTGTGCATATTTTCACTTACTGCGGCCAGCAGATAAATCCCGGCACACTGTTATTCCAGTCGCTTCCCGCCGGAGTTATCCGGGCTGTAAGCCCATAACGTCCCGGCGCATTGCAGGATATGGTACATTCATAAAGATAATTGCTGTCGCCTTTGTCTTCTATCATCTTCATTTCCGAGACATTGACATCGCGAATTTCATTATGAATATCCACCGTTCCATAATAACACTCCACCTTTACCTCTTCCGGACGCAACCCGGCCAGATATACCCGGGTGGAAATTTTGTATTTATCTCCCACATGGGCAGAGTTGAAATTGCCTTCAACATCGGGAAATGCAATATAGAGTTTGCCGAAATTTTCAATGTATTTACGCTTCTGGCTCTCCAGTTCGCGGGCAAGTTTACCATCGTCAGCCACCAGTTTCTGATAGTCCCGGTAGGCAGGTTTGTAAAACATTTCCACATATTCTTCCACCATGCGGGTGCTGGAAAACTTCCCCAGACCCATCACAATGGAATTCTTCATTTTTTCAACCCAGCGTTGCGGCAAATCGCCCTCTCCGCGGTCGTAGAAACAGGGAATTATTTCATGTTCCAGTATGTCAAACAACGCCTGGGATTCAAAATTATCGGTGTCCTCCGGATCGGTATAATTATCATTTCCCTCGATTGCCCAGCCCACTTCAGGACTGGCCGCTTCCGCCCACCAGCCGTCCAAAATACTGCAGTTCAACACCCCGTTTATTGCCGCTTTCATTCCCGAAGTACCGCTGGCCTCCTGCGGACGGCGCGGAGTATTGAGCCAGATATCCACCCCTTTTACCAGAGATCTGGCCATGGCAATATCATAATCCTCCAGGAAAACCAGCCGGTGCTGAACTCCGGCACGCTGGGCAAATTGAATCAGTTTCTGAATCAGCTCTTTTCCCCCGTTGTCCGCCGGATGAGCCTTGCCAGCGTAAATAAACTGCACCGGACGCTCGGTATCTCTCAGCAGGCGGATCAACCGGTCCTCATTTCTCAACAGCAAAGTTCCACGCTTGTAGGTGGCAAAACGCCGGGCAAAACCAATGGTAAGCACATCCGGACTCAATCCGCTCTTATTAGCTTCACCGCACTGGCTGACCACCTTGTTTTTGTCCTGCAGAATTTTCTTGGCTTTGCGTATCAGCGACTGGCGGTTAAGCTCATGACACATCCAGAGATCTTCATTAGGTATATCTTTGATATCTTCCGCCAGCTTCTCAATATCCGGATTGAACATCCAGTTCGCCGCCAGATAACGGTTGAAAAGCAAGCTGAGACGCTGGGAAATCCAGCTGGGAATGTGCACCCCGTTGGTAATATGCTTAATCGGTATTTCAGAAATGGAACGTCCCGGCCAGAGATGTTTCCACATTGAACGCGCCACTTCACCATGCAGCCGGCTGACACCGTTGCTGTAATTGGCCATGCGCAAACCAAATACTGTCATAGATATTTCACTTGCCCGGTCGCGTTCGCCAATCGGAATTCCCCAGCGGATCACCCGGTCAACATCAAGCCCGGCTTCGCGGGCGATAACATCCAGATACGGACGCACCAGATTTATATCAAAAACTTCATTACCTGCCGGTACCGGAGTATGGGTGGTAAATACATTGGACCGCCATACCACTTCCAGCGCAACATCAGGCGAATACCCCTGCTTTACCAAATGGTCGATGCGCGCAAGTGAAAGAAATCCGGCATGCCCCTCATTCATATGGCAAACCGCCGGATCATACCCCATCGCAATCAGGGCTTTGAAACCGCCGACACCAAGCAAAAGTTCCTGATGAAGCCGCATTCTCTTGTCTCCGCCGTACAGACGCCAGGTCGTCTCACGCAAATCCGGCGGATTTTGAGGTATTTCCGCATCAAGCATAACCAGAGGAACATTTCCCACATTCAAAACCCATACCGCAGCAAACAATTCCCGGTCGCAAAGCTTAATGGATATAACCAGTTCCTCCCCATTCTTACCTCTGGCCCGTTTCAACGGCAGATTATTTATCTCATTTTCCGGGTAACGTTCCATCTGCCAGCCATTGCGGTCAAGAACCTGACGGAAATATCCCTGACGGTAAAGCAACCCCACTGCCACTAATGGAAGTTTCATATCTGACGCAGCTTTAAGATGATCACCGGCCAGCACACCGAGACCGCCGGAATAAATTCTCACACTTTCATGTAAACCGTATTCCAAAGAAAAATAGGCGTATCTGCGGCTGGAAAAATCTTCCTTTTCACTCACAGTTTTTTCAAATTCAGTCTGCACCAGCTTCAATTGGCGGAGGTAAACCTCATCCCCAGCCAGCTCTTCCAACCGTTCCTGGGATACCAAATTCATAAATTTTCTGGCATTGCCGTGTACATCACGCCACAATACCGTATCAATACGGACAAAAAGCTCCACCGCCAGCGGATGCCAGCTCCACCAGAGATTATTAGACAACTTCTCCAGAAAGCTCAATTCCTCCGGGATGCTCGGTGCTACACTGAAAAGCTTTACATTCATTATCATATCCTCATTTTTGGACTGCTTTATACCCAAATCAACCGTTTCCCTGCACAAAAACGGGGTCATCAAAATTTCTTTCGACGACCCCGTAATTACCGGAAAACTCGGCTCACTCCACAACTAAAACGCTATTGAGCGTACCAAAGTCGTTGGCGGCAAAGTTAGGATTGCGCTCATCCAGCCTCCAATCCCCGTCCACCACAAACTTATATTCATAAACCCCCGGTGCCAGCATCATCGTACCGGAAAATACTCCGGGAGCCTTTTCGCTAAGAACTTTAGACGGTTCCCAATCATTGAATGAACCCGCTACGCACACGGTTTGCCCAGGTTTGGCCTCAATCTCAAATGTCACTCGCCGGCGAATCGTCTTTCCGGCTGCAGACACAGCCCCGGCCGCCGCCGTCTTAAGGCATCTCTTTTTCGGCTCTGCCGCTTCCGATGCATTTTTCTTTG
>CASECL010000293.1 GCA_949286445.1 uncultured bacterium
GGTAACGCTGGCCCAGCCAGCGGCCGTATTTCCGGGCATTATCTTCATTGAAAATTTCAGGCCCCACCCCCCACATCCGGTTCCATTTATCGCCCCAGGTGGGCAGAAAACCAATGTACATGCCAAGGCGGTTGGCAAAATCCACCACCTTATCCACATACTGCCAATACTTCTCAACCGGGCGCAAAGGATTATCCTCTTCAAAAGGCAGATCCACGAAACAATTCAGCGTATGCAGGCCGTCCAGCTCTGCCAGAGCCACCGCCTGAATTACCCGGAAACCTTTATCAGCCCGGTCTTTCAAATACAGCTGGGCCTCTTCCCAGGTGGTCCGGTGAAATATTTCCCACCCGGTATCGGCAAAATAAAAAAACGGGGTTCCGTCTTCATAGCAAAACATTCTCCGGTTGGGCGAAATCTGCAATTTGGGTAACTTCATTTTTCCCTCAAAATAAAATCAAGCTGATTTCTCACAGCAAAGTTAAATCAGAAATTCACAATATTTCCTCAATTCATCAACTTATACCAATAGTTTAACTTGTCAAGCTGAAAACCGGGAAAATATAAAAATTTTATCATTTTTCCCGAATCCCGGAATTTTTCCATAAGTTGCAGAAGTATTTTTATCCACCGCCCGCTGAAAAACACCGAAGACACCTGATTTTGCAAATAAAAAACCGGAGCAGGATTTTTCAAGTATCCCGCTCCGGCAATTTTTTATTTATTGAGGGAAAACTCAACTTTTACCAGTCAGAGTCTCCGTCAATTCCGGGCTGAGTGCCGGACTGTTCCGGCGGAACACTGGCACCGGCGGTGACATTGGGAGAATACTGAATGAGTTCTGCTTTGGAATATTTCATTTTTTCTTCTCCCGTCATGCCAGCGTGGTGTAGAAGGTGTAACCTTCAAAATCAGCTTTGTCCGCAAATTGCACCACGGCAAATTTTCCTTCACTGGCGTCATACCCGAAACCGAGTCCTTCCCAGGCTTCAACCTCCTGAAGTGCCGCCCCGTCAACGGTTATTCTGGCAATGTCAAAATCCGTTTCCGACAAATCAAACACGGCATGGCTCTCCATTTCCGCTGAAATTCCGGTAACATTGATCAAACCGCTGTCACAGCTGCCGGTCAAGACAGCACTGCTGTCCGCCGTAATATTGAGTACATCAATTTTCAGCAAATCTCCGGCAAAATTTCCGGAATAGGCGTTGAGGGTAACTGAAGATGAATTCACCGTAGATACCCCGCCTTTACTGCTGATGCCTTCACCGATGACATCACCGGCAAAATTGCTGACGCCGTCAAAAATAACCGAGGCATTTTCCACCGTGCAGTTTCCGCCGTCAGCGTAACCGCCAAGATAAATGTATCCGGTTAAATTGGCCGCGCTGTTGATGGAAATGACCGCGGTATTCACCGTGGAAACACCTCCTGTCATAGCGTAACCTCCGGCAATGATGCAGCAGTCAAGATTTCCGGAATTCAAATTGATGTTTACCTCATTTACCGCCGCTTCGCCGCCGGAGACGAAATCTCCGCCGTAAATTCCGTTGGCAACCGGATTTATTCCGCTGGCAGAAAGGTTGACCGTAACACTCTTTACCAGAGAACTTCCGCCGGTAAGGTAGGATCCGCCGAATACCGCATTGCTTACACTGGCACCAGCGGTTATATTGATTTGAGCACTGCCTACTTCAGCATTACCGCTTTCCACCACCATACCGCCGCCGAATACCGCGGTGGCAGATGAACTCAAATTAAGAGTGGCACTACTTACCGTGCCGCTGCCGCCTTTATTGATGTAACTGCCTGCCGTAAGCGTCTCCACGGTACCGCCGGAAACTGTCACTTCAACGGCGGAAACCGTCATAGTTCCGCCCTTTTCCGTGCGTCCGCCGCCGATAACATTACCGGCAGATCCGGAAATTACTTCAATGGTGGATTTGGTAATATTTGATGTTCCGGTATTGCGGACAATACCGCCGCCGTAATTCCAGACCGGAGCACTTCCGGCTGAATCCAGATTGCCGGATATGCTCAACACGGTTTCGGCAGTATTTACCGTACCGTCGGAAACCGCGTGCCCGGCAATTACCCGGGTGAACGTTCCACCGGAAAGCGAGGTTTTGATCGAGCCGCTTGAGGCATCAGAGTTATTATTGCTCCCGGCAAAAACCTGATTGAGCGTACCGCTGTTTACCGTAAGCGTTTCCCCATCGGCAAGGTGGGCAAACAAATTTCCTGATACCGAAGCCCCATTGACTGTCAAAGAACTTCCGCCGTTATTGTGATACTCATCAGTTACCGTATTTTCATCTATTATCACCGGACCGGAAGCTCCGGCGACCGTGAATATAAGATTGCCGTCAGCATACGAGAAAGTTCCGGTATAACCATTGGCAAAGGTGTAAACCCCGTTATCAGTTGCTTCGCCATTGACCTTCAGCGCGGCAATGTCAATCCATTCTCCGCCGGTACTTATGGTGTAGGCAGTGCCGTTAACCAGATCACTTTCCGCAATATTTACTGACACTCCGGATGCTCCGGCCAGCTGGGTGTTGCCCGCATCAAGCATGGCAAGGGTGCTTTCGGTCTTTCCGGTTAAATCAAAAACCAGTTCACCGCCGAATTTGCCGTTAACGGTAAAAGTGGTGCCGATGGAGGAATTTCCCTGTATGGTCAGGGTATTGAAGTCTTTTACTTTGCCGTCGTAATTGGTTCCGGTAACATCCCGGAGTATCAATTCTCCGTAGGAAAGCACACCGGAAGCATTGTAATAACTTCCATTGAGATTTTTTCCGCCGATGGTGACCGCATCTCCGACGATGGTTACCTGAGCACTTCCGGCAATGGTGGAAGCTGAGTTGTTTTCTCCCAGATATACTCCGCCCCCCAGTATGGCGTTATCAGCAAGAGTTATGGAAACGTTTCCGGTAACCACTCCGCCATTATTGCCACTGCCGTAAATGTATCCGGCAATATCTGATGATCCTTTAACCGTGATATTTACGTCCCCGGTGGTGGAAACCCCCCGGCCGCCGCCGTAAATTCCAGCCCAGTTAACCGTCAGAGTTCCGCCGTCAATCGTAATGCTGGCAGCATCCACAACCGCAGATTTGGTTCCGCCGCCGAACATGGAATTACTGGCACTTCCCCGGAATAATATTTCTACTGAATCAGTTACAGCATCCGTTCCGCTGCCGCCGCCGTAAACCATGCTTACAGCTCCGTCAATAGTAATGGAGGCGTTAGTCACTACTGAGTTATTGCCGCCGCCGTAAAGATATGACGCCACCGTGGCAGTGCTGTTCACGGTAATGCTGCCATTGACCGTACTGCTGCCAAGTTCTCCACCGGTATAAATGCCTTTATTGGAAGCAAAAGTTCCGCCATTGATCACAATGTCTGTATTGGTAACAGAACAATCTGCGCCATTCCCGCCGCCGTAAACGTTATTGCTTACCGTGCAGGAATCAAAGATAACATGCGCTGTATCACTTACCATCCAGCCTTTGCGTCCGCCGCCGTAAACCGAAGATACCGAGGCATCATTATCAAAAACCAGATAGGTGTTTTCACTGTTTCCGGTGGTATTGCCTCCCCCGTAAACAGTAGAGACAGACCCTCCGTCTATATAAACATGAGTACTGCCAACCGTAAATGCGCTGGCCGCACCACCGTAAACTACGGAATTAACGTACAAAGAAGCAGTAACTTTGAGCCAGGAGGCGGTCTGATTGCCGCTGACCGCATAAATTGTTGTCGTGGCAGTCGCACTGCTGCTGTCAACGACATACCCCAAATCGGCACTGGATTCCAGTCTTATCGTACCGCTTACCGCGTCAAAGGATACCGGAGCATCCGCCGGGGCGGTCTCCCACCCCGGGTAATCAGGCCAATACAAATTTCCGCTCATGGTTAATTTCCTTATATTGAGCTTATCAAGCTGACAGCATCAGCTCAATCCGGCAGAACTACGCTGACAGAGTCAATCCAGGGACTGGGTTTGTTGCTCTTGTCAAACTTCTTAATAACAATGCCGCTCCATTCTTCATCAAAACTTACCGGAAAATCCAGCGTAATGAAGCTGTCCTTTTTGGCATCTTCCGGGATAACA
>CASECL010000294.1 GCA_949286445.1 uncultured bacterium
AAGTCATGCACATTCCACCAAAGGCATCTTCTGCGGTAATTTCATCCCCGGTATTTTTTTCCGGCTCTTCCCCGGGAACTTTCCAGCTCAAAAGTGCCTTCACCCGCCAACTTTTGCGGTCCGGCTCTCCGCCTGCCGCAGTCTGAAACAACCGGCGGTAGAAAATTATCCCGTCCGGATTTTTCTCCAGTCTGAAATTTCCGCTTCCAGTCACCTGTCTCCAGTAGTCGTTGCCGCAGGCGTATTCCATAACCATCCCGCCGGCAGAAACCAGACGCAACAGGAGCGGAACCCGGTCTGCCTGGAAAAAATCCCCCTCCGTTATCCGGACGTCCTTGAGAACTTCTCCAGCATAGACTTGAACTTTTTCCCAATCTCCGGCGAAAAAAAGTTCCTCCATATCCAGAGATGCCAACGCCCCCGTCATTCCGGCGGTAATATCGGTAGTGATTTTAAGAAAATTTCCGGCAAGTTCAAATTCCCGTTCCACCGTGTATTCACACCCGAAAGCGATCCGGCGCGCCATGTCCACCGAAAATAATTTCCCATCATCAGTGGCATGAGAGCGCAACCTGGTTACCGGAGCATCCGTTTCGGCAAATTTTCCGCAATACACCCCGCCCACGGTCACCCCGCAGACGCTGCTGTCATCACCGCCTTCATCCAGCGATATCTCAGCTATTCCGGAGCTGGAGTCAATGGAAAAAAAACCGTCCCCGGATTCAAAAACAATCTGATCAGCTATCTTCATGTGATCTCTTCTGCATCAATCCACAATCTGGAAAATGTCTTCCGTTTTTTTGCGCATAATTGCTCCTGCCGGAGCAGCGGCATACCCCAAAGGAGACAGAGCCACCACCGTCCAGGGTGCTTCCACTCCCACTGCGGCATCCACTTTGGCCTGATCATAAGCGCACACCCAGCAGGTGGCAAGGTTTTCCGCCTCTGCCGCCAGCACCAGATGTTCCATGGCAATCCCCACATCCACATCCAATATTGATTCGCCCCCCGGGCGTTTCCAGGCACTTGACGCATCACCCAGTGCAGCCACTATAACCGGAGCATTGGCCAGCAGGCGCTGCGGACAGGCAGTGCGTATCGCATCAAGTTCAGCCTGATTTCTGATCACCAGAAACTTGTACGGCTGACGGTTGCATGCCGAAGGAGCAAGTGCCACTGCTTCAGCTATTCTTGCCAGAGATTCTTCCGGCACCGGATCGGGTTTGTAATTACGGATACTGCGCCGATTTCTGATTACTTCATAAAAATCCATAACTGTCTCCTGCTCGAGTTAAAAATTCTCTGACTTTCAAATAATCCGGGTAAATACGCCCCCACTCCCGGTAAAAATCTGCCGAGTGATTCATCCACCTGCGGTGTGCCAGTTCGTGGGCGGCCACGCCGTCAATTATCTCCATCGGGAAAAACACCAGACGCCATGACAACCTTATCCGGCCGTTTCCGGAACACGATCCCCAGCGTCCTCTGGCATCGGAAATTTTGAACGACTTGAAATCAACTCCGTTTTCTGAAGCCATCCCGGATAATCTTTCCGGCAGAATTTTCTCCGCCCGGGTAAGATAAAACAACTCCAGCTCCCGTTTTACCGTCTCAGGGTCAGATGAACTTACCTCAATTCTGTCTTCCCGCATTCTGGCAGTTACGCCGAATCCGACGTAATCTGCCGCTACGTTCACCGACACCACCGGATAATCCCGCCCCAGAAACGGCACCACGCCGCCGGCCACCGGCCGGTAACGGAGGGATAATTCCTGTTTTTCCGCCGCTCTTGCGGCCCGGTTTTCTATCCAGCGGCGGTGGCGGGAAATAATCTCAGCCACCTCCCGTTCCGTCATTCTTTCCGGCACAGTAACGCGCAACTGCATTCTGTCCGGTTCAAATCTCAACCGCACCATCCGGCAGCGCGGATTGCGGTCAATATAAAGCTGATATGCCTGTTTTTCCGGCATTATTAAACTGTCATAAGCTCCTTATCTTTTTCTGCCAGGAGCTTGTCATATTCAGCAATGAACTTATCCGTCATCTTCTGAATATCATCAAGCTGTTTTTTGAGTTCATCCTCAGTCAGTTCACCATTTTTCTGCGCCTTTTTGGCCGCTTCATTGGCATCGCGGCGGATATTGCGCGCTGCCACCTTGGCTTCTTCGGTGTAAGCCTTGGCCTGTTTGGCCAGAGCCTGGCGGCGATCCTGGCTGAGTTCAGGAATCGGCAGTTTCAAAGTACGGCCGTCGCTTACAGGGGTAATACCGATATTGGAAGCCAGAATTGCCTTTTCAATAGCGTGAACCGCAGAAGCATCCCAGGGCTGAATTACCAGCAAACGGGGTTCCGGAGCAGTGATGCCGGCCAGCTCTTTGAGGCGGGTGGGAGTACCGTAATATTCCACCGTGATTCCGTCCAGCAGACTGGGTGAAGCCTTGCCGGTACGGATACTGTTGAAGTGTCCTTTCAGGGCAACCTCACTTTTCTTCATCTGTTCTTCCACATGGTCAAGCAGCAGTTCAATCGGTACATTCATAATATGCGCCTCCTTATTTGATATATGTTTTAATTGCAAACTATTTTTAATAACTTTTTTCCAACAAACTCTTTAAAAAAACCGCAAATTCCGGCATTGCCGGACTGCATCGCATCTTTCCCGATGTTCTTCTGAAACGTTCAGCTTTTGCGCCATTTCCGCTGACGCGCCGCTTCATAAAGCAGTATGGTTGCCGCCGTGGCTACATTCAATGAATCAATATATCCCAGCATTGGTATTTTCACCTGCAATGAAGCCTGTTTCATCCACAAATCCGACAGACCGCACTGTTCTCTGCCCACCGCGATCGCCACCGGGCGGGTCAGGTCAACGTCGGTATAATTAAAATCAGTATGCGGCGTCGCCGCCAGTGTCATAATCCCGTGGCGGTCGAGAAACTCAATAGCCTCCATGCTGGAACACTCCGCAATCGGCAGTGAAAACAGCGCACCGGTGCTGGAACGGATAACATTGGGATTGTACAAATCAGTGCATTTATCGCAGACAATCACTCCGGTAACTCCGGAAGCATCCGCACTCCGGAGCATTGACCCTAAATTCCCCGGTTTTTCCACTGACTCCGCCACCAGATACAAACCGTTTTCCCGCACCGGAAAATCAGACAGCAGATGTTTCCTCATGCCGGAAATCGCAATCAATCCCTCCGGGCGTTCCCGGTAGGTAATCTTCTCCAGCAGATGCGGGGGCAGCTGAACCACCCTGACTCCATTTGCCGCCAGGCTTTCCAACAGAGGATACTCGTTTTCTCCCAGGAAAAACTCCGGAGTGAAAAAGCACTCCTTTATCGACATGCCGCACTCCGCGCCCCGGGTAAGCTCACGATAACCTTCAAGCAAGGTCAGCTTTTCCCGTTCACGGTACTTGCGTTCCCGCAGTTTGACTGCGTGTTTGAATGCGTCATTCTGCGGACTGGTTATTTTCAAAAATTCTTTCATAGCAGAGTAAATATATTCCAACAACCGGAAAAAGCAACCCCGCCGGCAGATTTTTTAGCTGATTTTGTTTATCCTTTTCTTTTACCGGCGCAAAACACTTGTCAAATTACCTCCGGTGTGCTATATTCACCGGAACAGAATATTTTTATTTCAAGGGTGCAATATATGGAAAAAATAGCTTCCAATGTTACTGAATTGATCGGCAATACGCCGATGGTGAAAATCAACCGCCTCAATGCGGCAGGTTCTGCGGAAATTGTCGCCAAACTCGAGTATTTCAATCCGCTTTCCAGCGTCAAAGACCGGGTGGGGCTGGCCATGATTGAAGATGCGGAAAAAAACGGCCGCCTCAAACCAGGCGGCACCGTGATTGAACCCACCAGCGGAAATACCGGTATCGGACTTGCCGCGGTGGCGGCGGTAAAAGGATACCGCGCCATTCTCACCATGCCGGACACCATGAGCGTGGAACGCCGCAAACTGCTTTCCATTCTGGGGGCGGAAATTGTGCTTACTCCCGGAGCGGAGGGTATGAAAGGAGCAATTGCCAAAGCCGAAGAACTTGCCCGCACCATACCCAACTCCTTTATTGCCGGGCAGTTTGACAACCCGGCCAATCCGGAAGTTCACCGCCGTACTACCGCAATGGAAATATGGCGTGATACTGACGGCAAAGTCGATATCTTTGTTGCCGGAGTAGGCACCGGAGGCACATTCAGCGGAATAGCATCAAAATTGAAGGAACTCAATCCCGCACTTAAAGCCGTTGCGGTTGAACCGGATACTTCTGCTGTAATCTCCGGAGAAAAAGCCGGCCCCCATCTGCTTCAGGGCATCGGAGCCGGATTTATTCCCGGCAATCTCGACACGGCTTTGATTGATGAAGTAATTAAAGTTTCCGCAGAAAACGCCGGCAATACCGCCCGTGAGGCGGCCAGAAAAGAGGCTCTGCTTATCGGCATATCCGGCGGAGCGGCACTGTTTGCCGCGCTGGAACTGGCAAAACGACCGGAAAACCGGGGTAAACGCATAGTGGTAATCCTGCCGGACTCCGGAGAACGGTATCTCTCCACCTGGTTATTTGAATAATCTTTCGTTTTTCAAGAATTAAATCAGGTCTCGTGCCGGCCGTATTGATTTTTCCAGTAATCACTGCAGTACATGGTTCAAGACCTTGCAAAAATAAAAACCGGAAAGGAAGTATTTCAAATGAAAAAATGTTTTCTGGCAGCGGTAGCATTTACGGCGGCGTTCCAGCTGACGGCGGACGTAAAGATGCCGGCAATTTTCAGCGACAACATGGTTCTTCAGCAGGGTGTTGCCGCCCCGGTGTGGGGAAAGGCCGATCCCGGAGAAAAAGTTACCGTGTCCTTTGGCGGCAGTGAAGTCTCCGCAGTGGCAGACAAAGACGGGAAATGGATGGTAAAACTGCCGGCATCAAAAGTGTCCGGCCAGGCGGCGGAAATGAAGATTTCCGGCAAAAACTCCATTACCATAAAAAATATTCTGGTCGGCAATGTCTGGCTGGCTTCCGGACAATCAAATATGGAGTTTCCGCTGTCACGGGTCAACAACGCCAAAGAGGTTATGGCAAAAGCAAATTATCCGGAAATACGTTACTTTCTGGTACGCAAAAACCCGCAGCTGACCCCGCAGGATGACTGTCAGGGATCGTGGCAGATTATAACACCTGCCAGTTCCCGGCTCATGTCCGGAGTGGCATATTTTTTTGCGCTGGATCTTTATCAGACCTTCAAACAGCCGGTCGGCGTCATTTGTTCCTACTGGGGCGGCACCAATGCCAAAGTGTGGGTAAGCAAGGAAAAACTTGCCGCCGAGCTGCCGCATTACGCCCAGGCACTGGAAAAACACATTGCGGATATTCCCGCCTATACCCGGAGGTACAACGAAAAACTCATGCCGGAATATGAGAAAAAATTCGCTCAGTGGCAGGAAGATCGCAAAAACAATCCCAAACTCCGCCGCCCGTATCCCCCGCAGAAACCCGGTGCGGCATCCAATGTTCCGGCAAATCTCTTTAACGGCATGATCAATCCGGTTATTCCCTACGCCATTACCGGGGTGATCTGGTATCAGGGGGAAGCCAATGCAGGAGCTCCGGAAGAATATGTCAAACTTATGGAAGCTCTTATCTCTGACTGGCGCGAACGTTTCGGCCTGGGAGATTTCCCGTTCTACTTTGTCCAGCTGGCCAACTTCCGGGCAAAGGCCAAGGAACCCACCCGCTGGAAAACCTGGGCAAACCTGCGTGAAGCCCAGACCATCAACCGGGACACTATCAAAAATACCGGCATGGCGGTTATCATTGATGTGGGCGAAACCAATGACATCCACCCCAAAGATAAACAGACCGTAGGCAAACGTCTTGCTCTGCTGGAAAAAAAGCGTCAGGGCATGGACGTAGTCTGCCGGGGACCGTCTTTCGATAAAATGAATATTACCGATGGCAAAGCGGTTATATCATTCGATAACTGCAAAACACTGAAAACAAAAGATGGCGGCAAAAAGGTTCTCGGTTTTGCCATCGCCGGTTCTGACAAAGTATTCCATTGGGCCGATGCGGTTCTGGACGGCAATACAGTTGTGGTATCCTCTCCCGACGTCAAAAAGCCGGTGGCCGTGCGTTACGCCTGGGAAAACAATCCGGACACCAATTTGCACAATGAAGCCGGTCTTCCGGCAGAACCATTCCGGACAGATAAATAATCTGTCCGTCAGACTATACAATAAAAAATTTCCTGCGTTCCGGTGGTTTGCCGGAAGCGGGAAATTTTTATTGTCATAATTCCGTATTCTCTTCCCCCTCCCGCAAACCCGGTTGCCTGCCGCATCCGGCATGCCCGCTCTCCGTCACACTTACTGCCGGGAAGAACTTCTTTTTCCAGTCAGCAACTTTCTTGCCGCAATCCGGATCACTGCCAGCTGACGCCTGGTAGTTACCATGCCGAAAACTATCACCAGTCCTGCCGGAGCGAGGAAAAATATTCCGTCTCCCAGTTTCCGCAGCAGCAGCGATCCCGCCGCCGCACCGGAGACAAAAAATACAATGATCAAATAGTAATGCACTGCTTTTTTCCCCTCCCCGCTATCTTTGCCGCAGATTTTCCGGAATAATGCCTCCGTCCCGCTGCGGAGATTTCCGGTACACATTGTGGAAGCAAACGGCACCCCGTGCACCCTCCGGAAAGTCTGCACCTGCAATGCGCAGATAAAAGCAATAATCACATTTACCGCAAAATCCCAATCCCCGTAGGGAATAAAAATTACCGGCAGCAGACAGATAATTTCCAATATCAGTATGGTTTGATGCCAGCCGATTTTCCGGGTCACCGCAAGTTTACGGTGGATATATTCCGCGCAGAACACCCCCCGCGCGTAAAAAGATATTGCCAGCAGATATTTTCCG
>CASECL010000295.1 GCA_949286445.1 uncultured bacterium
AAAACTCCGGAAAAAACGGTTTTTATCCATTTGGAACTTGCTTTGGCACAAATGTTTTACGCCGTTGGTACGGAGGCGGAAAAAGCCGCTTTCGTCGCGGTTGAAACCGCACCGAAGCCATTGAAAAAATTTGTCAATGCCGTTTTACGCCGGGCCCTGGCGGACCGCCGGGCAGGAAAATTACCGGAAGCCAATACCCCGGAAGCAGTACTGCCGGAACAGGTATTGAAATGCTGGCGGAAAATTTTCCCCCCGCGCGAATTGGAAAAATTAACAGAAAGTTTTCTTGCGGTGCCGGAATTTTCTTTCCGTTCCCTGGGCCGCGGTCTTGACCGTGAGACCGCGGAAGAACTGCAGTCAGAGGAAATTAATGCCATATCCGGAAACTGGCACTTTTACCATACAGCATCTCCCGGAAAAGTCATTGCCTCAGAAGCCTTTGCCAACGGCAGAATTTATGTTCAGGATCCAGCTACAACCGCGGCAGTTGATTTACTCTCAGGGAAAGAGAAGATCTGCCGGATTCTTGACCTCTGCGCCGCGCCGGGAGGAAAAAGTCTGCTGCTGAAAGAAAAATTTCCGGGGGCGGAATTGTATGCTTATGACATATCCGCCCGGCGCAGGGAACAGTTGCGGGAAAATTTTCAACGCTGCCGGGTTGAACACGCGGTGGTTTTGAATGAATTACCATTGGAAGATCAGAAATTTGATTTAATTATGCTGGATGCCCCCTGCTCCAACACCGGAGTTTTCCGGAGACGCCCGGATGCGCTTTACCGTTACAGCAGAAAAACCGTAGAAGAGGCGGCAAAATTGCAGAGTCAATTGCTGGATACGGCAGTAAAGTATCTTTCTGCCGGAGGAAACATTCTTTACTCGACTTGCAGTATTGAGCCGGAGGAAAATCAGTGTCAGGTGGAAAAGTTTCTCCAGCGGTTCACTGATTTTGAGCTTCTGTCCACAGTAACATGGTTACCGACAGCAGCCCATGACGGAGCATTCGGGACGTTGCTGAAAAATAAAAAAGGATGAATATTCCGCCGATAAAAACAATATTTTTTTACAGCACAAAATTCCAAAGAGAAAAATTGCTCAAGGGAGTTAGGTTCATGTATAAAACAGTATTGTCCTCATTTTTATTATTGTTTTTATCACTTATAGAAACCTGTGGAAAAGAGATTTTCTACTGTGACTTTGAAGCAGGATTGCAGCAGTGGCAGAAGACATACAGCGCAACAACAGGTTATTTAACCAATTCTGCGGCAAACGGCAGGCAGGCATTTGAAGCAAAATTTTCCCCGGGGCACCCCCGGGGAAGAAAAGGAAACACCGCGCTGCAGTCAGTCAAAATCCCGCTGGGCAAGGGAGTCTACCGGCTGACCGCAAAAGTTCAGTTCACTGAAAATTTCGGTTCTTCTCTGGGAATAGAATTCTACGATCAGCAGAATAGAAAAATTACCAGCAATGCGGCATACTCCGGGAGCAAACCGGAATCCGCCGAAAAATGGTATGATATCTCCATAACCGGATACGCTTACTCTGATGATACCAGTTATGCCCTTATCAAACTGTGGATGCCGGTCAATCTCCCGGTTCCGCAGACAATACGGATTGATGATATCCGGATTGAAGCAGTTGATGTATCACCGCAGCAGCCGCCATGGAAAGGGCAATACAAAATTCATGCAGCGGAAAAAAAGCGGCTTACCGCAGCAGATTTCCCCGGGCCGGACGGAATTGTTTATCCTGATTTCACCCGCGCCGGAGCCCGGGATGAAGTTTACAATATTCCGGAGGCAAAAGTAATAAATATCCGCGACTTCGGAGCACTCCCGGACGGTAAAAACGACTGTTTTCCCGCCTTGCAGGCGGCAATCAACGCCCTGCCCCCGGAAGGAGGCATCATCAAATTTGAGCCGGGAGAATACCGCTTAAGCCGTTTTATCTCTATAAATAAAGACCATGTCATACTCAAAGGAGCCGGCAAAAATGCTACAAAAATAAACCTTGATTACGATACCGGCGACGGCATGGTGGACCTTTACGGTTTGCAATCCGGTGATACGCTTGCCTCCGGACAGCCGGTTCATCTCTATGCCCGGCCGCAGAAACTGAAGGAGCTTAATTTGTATGCCGACGGTAAAAGATTCGGACAGCTGACTTTGAACGTTCACTCCGGAAACCGCTCCTATCTGGTATCCCGTCTGCCCGGGAAACTGCCGCCGGGCGAACATCAGATAACCGGAGAGGCTTTATACCAGAATGGTGCTGTATTCAAAAAGACAATAAAAATAAATATCAAATCCGGTATAAAATCAACCCTGCCCTATTACCCGCCCAATGGGGTAATTCATTTCCGCGGCAACGGCTTTTCCGGACCGGAATATCTGCTGGCTGCTGATGGTAAAAGAGGGAGTTTCTCCATTTTTCTGCAGGATGAAAAGCACTCGCTCCGCCCCGGCGATGCGGTAATTCTGCGCGCGCTTGAGACACCGCAGCGGAAGGCGGAAACGCGTAATTCCTGTAACTGGGGTACTTTCAGAAGCACCATCATCTACATAGAAAAGGTTGAAGGTAAAAAAATCACCTTTAATCAGCCGCTGCGAATTGATTACCCGGTGCGGGATAAATCATTCGTCCGTAAAGTGCGCCTGCTTAAAGGCGGCGGGATAACAGATATGACCCTGGAACAGAAGACTGATTACTGGTCAAGCACGGTACTTTTTGACTTTGCCTCTGACTGTGTGGCGGAAAATATCAGGGTTATTAAGTGCAGACGCAATCCGATTTATGCCAATAATGCGAAATTCTGTTCCATTCTTAATTGTGAATTTGACGATGCCTGGTTTCACGGCGCAGGCGGTACGGCTTACGTGGGCTGGGAGGTCGCTTATGATTGTCTGATGGACGGGGTAGTCACCCGCAATTTCCGCCATGCGCCGATGGTGCAATGGTCAGCCTCCGGCAATGTTATACGCAACGGCACCTTTTACCACAGCGATGCCCAGTGGCACTCTGGCTGGACACACGAAAATCTGTTCGAAAATTGTACCGTAATTTCAGATACCAGGAAAAACGGCGGTTACGGAAATGCTTTCTGGGCTTCCGCTCCGGAAGACGGGGCTCACGGCCCCAATGGACCGCGCAATGTGGTTTACAACTGTGATGCTTATTCCATCCGTCCGGCAATCTGGCTGGGGGGGATGAATGAGGGGTGGATATTTGCCTACAACCACTTCCGGGTGAAATCCGGCTGCGGACTTTTTGTCAAAAGTGCAAGCTTCGACCATGTACTCAAAGATAATATATTCCTGCTGGAAGACGGAAAATCACCGGGGGTAATCTTTGCTTCACCTGACTGCGGCGGCATAGAGCTGCTGGGGAACAAATTTTATGGTGCAGCAATGCTTTATCAGGGACTGCAGGCTCCGGAAGTTGCAAAAGGTAATCTGATATTACCGGCGCAACAGGAAGCCGCACGTCCGGAAATAAAAGTTCCCTCCATTTACCAGTGGCAGCTTGAGCAGAAAAAATCAAAAGCTGATTAACCGGTAAAAAGGAAAATTTCCGGTCATTATCAGGCAGTAAATACCATTTTCCCCGTATTCTTACAAATCACCGACAGGAAAACAGCGGCGGAGTTTTATTACTCCGCCGCTGAAATGTTTATGACGTTATAATACGGCACAAATTCAAAACACTTACCATCACTCACAGCGTTCCACGCTGATCCCGGCAATATCCATGCCGCCATCGTAGCATTCCCCCTGAACTGCAAGCGTTATTTCCGCCTCTCCGGCTTTGTCAAAATCCAGCACCCCGGCAGAAAACTCCGTCCAGCGTCTCTGTTTCCCCGGCGCAGGCTGAACATCTCTGGCCCACATTTCAATCATTTTGCCTTCACTGTTGGACAAAGTCCATACCCGGTTGTTTTTCACCCCCTGATAACGCACTTTTATCCGGTAACTGCCGGGTTCGGCTACCGCAACTTTCCATTTTGCTTTACCGCCGGTCTTCCAGTCAGACATTGAGGTTTGCGCCTTCCATTCGCCGAAACGCTCCATCCACTCATGACGTTTTATTCTCACCCCGGCAAGTGAAGCATATTCCGGCTCCAGAACCGTGGTAAGCTGAGGATCAATTCCAGTAATTCCAACGGCTTCACCGATTGTTTCCGGGCTGGTTATTTCCAGAACTTCCATCAATTTCTCCCCCCCACTTTTCATCGGCAATTTTACCGTTGTCCAGCCGTCGGAAACAATAAACTCCAACTTTTCTTTTTCATTTCCGCGCCAGACAATTGATTCTATCTCCGCCGGAAATCCGTAGAATTTTATTTCCCCACCCGGAATCCAGTTGTTGATGAAAAGATAGGCCTTGTTCCCTTTCCGGGTGCAATCCCCCCAGCTCTGCCGTCCTCGCCAAACAGAGGAAGACACTCCATAAATTGCTTCCCCGTGACGTTTGAGCCAGTCGCCAACAGTAAGCAGGCGCATGGCCAATTTCCCCGGCAGTTTCCCGCTGCTGTCCGGTCCGATATTAAGCATGTAATTTCCGCCTCTGGCGACCACTGCGATCAGGCGGCCGGCAATTTCCCGGGATGAAATCCAGTTGTTGTCATTTGCCGAATATCCCCATGAATCATTTGTTGTATCAATACTTTCCCAAAGGCCGTCCCGACGGGTGCGGGGAATTTCCTGATCCCCGAGTGTGGAATATTCGCCCACGCCGTTGCCGATACGGCTGTTAATCATAGCTCCGGGCTGATATTTACGGACCAGTTCCACCAGACGCATTGAATCGGCTTTTGACATTTGTCCCGGAGTGTCAAACCAGACCATGCACAAAGGTCCGTAGTTGGTCAAAAGTTCTTTAACCTGGGGAATACATTTTTTTTCAAAATATTCACTGAATTCCGGCTGTTTGCGATCCTTTTCCCAGCCGTTGATCTCATGCCAGTCCTGATACTGTGAATAATAAAAGCCAAAACCGATCCCGCGTTTGGCACAGGCTTCAGCAAGTTCCTTCATCGGATCACGGCCGTAAGGCGATGCCTTTACAATATTAAACGGATGAACCGAGTCAAACATGGCAAAACCGTCATGATGTTTGGCGGTAATAACCAGATAACGCATACCGCTTTGTTTAGCTAACTCCGCAATAGCTTCTGCATCAAAATCGACAGGATTGAATTTTTTTGCCAATTCAGCGTATTCGGACGCCGGTATCGCGCGCTGCTGCATGAGCCATTCAGATATGCCGTACAGTTTTTCCCGTCCCGGCCAGTTGCCGGCCGCCCGGGAAAACAACCCCCAATGAATAAACATGGCATATTTTGAATTACGGAAAAATTTCTCTTTTTCCGGCATGGTTCCTGATGTGGAATTGTTACTGCCCCACATGACATTCATTTCCGCCCCGCATACTGAAGCCGCGGCAATGCCGGCCAATAATCCGGTCTGTAATTTTTTCATCATTTGCTGATTTTCTCTTTTTTTATAGGTGCTGTTCTTTACTGTTCAGAATATTTTTTTGAAGTTATTTCCGGATCAAGGAGTTTTCAAGTGTTGCGTCAATGAAAATAAAAAGAAAATTTATTTTTTCATCATGAAATTTCATGAAATTTTTCTGCTGTTATTTCTGAAATTGTATTTACAAATGGATGCTTATCTCCGTTGATTATTTTTATAATTGCCAGTAAATAAACAGTTATAAAATAAAAAAACCGCCGGACACAAAGCACATCATCCTTATATCCGGCGACAATAATTTCATATCCGGCACAGCAAAATTACCACTGTGCCGCATTTATTCATCAGCGCATGGCCCACTTCATGCCGCGGAACATCATTATCCTGGCTTCCGGAACATCAAAATCCTTTGCCACATGTCCCAGTGATGAATAAAATATTTTTCCGTTACCGAAATACCTTTTCCAAGCCACCGGCATTACCGTATTTTTCACCCATGGCGCACGGCTACCGTCAAAAACTGTTACCGCCAGAACTTCATTACCGGGGTCGGTATGCATGTAGTACTGTTCTGAATGCATGGGGAAACTCC
>CASECL010000296.1 GCA_949286445.1 uncultured bacterium
ACTCAAAATTTCTGCCGCACAGCGGGGAACGGATCATATTGACACCCGGCCCCAAAATAACGTCTTTTCCCCGTTCTCTTGCTTCAGCCCCCAGCACTTCGCCGAACTTACGCGCACAGCCGGCATTCCAGGTGGCGGCGAGAGCCGTCCCGGTGGGAAGATAGGTGGCAAAATCATTGTCCCCGCCGACTGCATCCCAGGAATCTGCCGCGATTTCCTCCCGGACGCCGTGAGGCCCGTCGGACATGGTAAGTGCCGGAATATTCAGCCGTTCCACTCCGCCGGAAGTAAATTTGCTTACTGCGTGACAAAGCCTGACCTTTTCTTTGACGGTCAACTGCCGGAGCAGTTTTTCCACCTTTCTTTCAATCTCTTTTTTATTCATATTCTCTCCGCCTGATTTCAGCTGATTGCCGGATTTGTGCATCGTATTCGGACTTCCGCCTCCGGCATGCAATTGAAGTTGAAAATATTTAACCGTGTTTCCTGGCCTTACCAGGCTGGAAACTGCCTAAGATACCGCCTCAAATCAGTTTTGTCAAGCGTTGAAAAAGACTGGGTCAAAGATTTTATTTCCGTTCCTGTATTTTTGTCAAAGCAGAGTATTTCCGATATTCAGCCATGAGCCCAGCTGATACACGATAAAGGTAACCAGATACGCCAGCAGCAGCAATCCTCCGGCTTCAACAAAGACCATCTTCCAGGAATTAAGTTCTCTCCGGATAATCGCCAGTGTCGCCAGACAGGGTATCGACAGCAGACAGAAAATCATAATGCAAAATCCCTGAAGCGGAGTGTAATTTTCCACCAGAGCCGCCCGCAAAGTATCCGATTCCTCATCCGCCTCCCCGGCAGAATACAGAATTCCCAGCTGAGAAACAAAAACCTCTTTAGCCGCCAGTGCGCCGATGGCGGCAGTGGTCAGTTTCCAGTCAAAACCAATGGGCCGCATAATTGGTTCCAGAGCGTGTCCCACCCGGCCGGAAATGGTGTATTCCATAATTTCAGACTGTTTTTCGTTCTCCAGTTTTTCCACCGCGGCCGGATCGGAGGCATTCCTGGTGATCAAAATATCATAATCTCTGGAGAAGACCTTTTTTTCCGGGAAAGTATTGCAGAAATAAAGTACAATACTGCTGAAAAGGATAATTGTCCCGGCCTTGTGAACATACATTTTACCCCTATCCCACATGTGAAGCAGAAGGCTTTTGAAGCCGGGTATCCGGTACGGCGGAAGCTCCATAAGATAAACATCCCCGTCACCGCGGAAGAGAGTATTTTTCATGATCCGCGCCGCAACGAGAGCGATTATTATACCAATCAGGTAAACTATCCACATTACCGCAGCCTGATATTTTACCGCAAAGAAAGCCGGTATTATCAGCGCGTAAATCGGCAGCCGCGCGCTGCAGCTCATCAGCGGAAGCACCATAATGGTAACTTTGCGGTCGGCCTCCGACTCAATAGTCCTTGTCGCCATGATCGCAGGCACTGAACACCCGAAACCAAGCACCAACGGAACAAAACTCCGTCCGTGCAGACCGAATTTACGCATTATTCCATCCATGACAAAAGCAGCCCGCGCCATGTAACCGGAGTCCTCCAGAATTGCAATGGCAAAAAAGAGAAAAAGTATGTTGGGCAGAAACACCAGCACCCCTCCCACGCCTCCGATAATGCCATCGGTTACCAGATTCCGCAGAAATGGCAGATATTCCGGACTCCAGACCGATTTGACCGCATTTCCGAGGAAGGCGAAAAATTCCTCAATATACCCCATCAGCGGATCAGCACAGATAAAGGTAAAATAGAATGTTGCATAGATGATAAGGAAAAATATCGGCAGCCCCAGATATTTATTGGTCATGATTAGGTCAATCCGGTCGGAAATTTCCCGTCTTCTTTCGCCGTTCATGGATATGGCGTCCCGGCATGCCCCCGCCAGCATGGCATAACGGCGGTCAGCCATAAATGTATCTGCCTCAATGGCATGGACCGAGCGGAGATGACGGATCTGCTTTTCCGCTTCTTCGTGAACCGGGAAAAACTCTTTCAAATCCATGACAGAATTATCATGTTCCAGCAGTTTAACGGCGAAAAACCGGGCCGGGATATGCTGATATTTTTCTGTTATGCAGTTTTCTGTTTTTCCCGCCAGAGCGGCAATGGCCTCATCAATATCTTTGCCGTAACTCAGCATAGGTACGCCATGCGACTCCAGATTATCCAGTGTTACAGATAATTTCTCCAGCAGCGAGCGGACGCCGCCGGACCGGCTGCCCACCGTCTGAACCACCGGAGAACCAAAATATTTCTCCATTTTCTCCAGGTCGAATTTAATCCCTTTACGATGGGCTTCATCCGCCATGTTAAATACCAGGAGCATGGGGATATGCAACTCCGCCAGCTGGGTTGTCAGATAAAGTCCGCGGCGGGGCACGGAGGAATCCACCACAGTTACAATCAGGTCAATCCCCGGCCGGGTGAGTTCGCGGAACACCACCTCCTCTTCCGGGGAACTTGAGGATAAAGAGTAAACCCCGGGCAGATCAATCACCTCAATTTTACTGCCGTTCAGAGTAAAACTGCCGGATTTGCTCTCCACCGTCACTCCGGGGTAATTGCCCACATGCTGACGGGTCCCGGTCAACGCATTGAAAATTGAAGTTTTACCGCAATTCGGATTGCCGGCCAGAACAATGCGAAAATGTTTTTTCTTCATTTTTCCGCTCCGTTTTTCCGCATTATAATATCTGCGGCGTCATCCCGGTGCAGTGCCATGCTGCTTTCCATGACTTTCACCCGCAGCAAACCGCCGAAAGGTGCCTTTCCCTCCATTACCAGTTCGGTTCCGGAAATTATGCCCACATCGGCAAATTTTTTCCTCCCTCTGGCCTGAGGCATAATTTTGACAATCGTGCCGCTGGATCCCACCGGAAGTTCCGCCAGCGTACTTTCCACTCCGGAAGAAATCTGATAATTCTTTTCTTTGGAACAACTCCCGGAACAACAGCAAAAATTCTTTGTTTTTTTCATGTGTTTTTCCTTTTTTCACATATTGTTATTTTTCGATATTTAGATATGTCTAACTTTATAATCAAAAAATTTTCCCCCTCTCCGGCACGGCTGAATACCGGAATTCCGGCAAAATCCGGACCGGCAAGCTGACGGAAAAAGGTCTGCAGATCTTCACAGGTATCCAGCAAATCGGCGGCGGCCTGCTGTATTCTGCGGTAGAGCTCCATTCTGGCAACCGATTCTCCTGCATCGCCGAAAACCGCCCAGTCCGCCCGGTGAACCGGAGTCCGCGGCAGTTGTTCAATAAAACCGGCGACATCTTTAGCCGGGTAACCGATAAAAACCCCGACTTCGTGAGGTATTTTTTCTCCGGCAAAACGTTCTTGCAAGTGCTTAAGCATCACCGTAATGGCGGCACCGGCAGGATAACCGTATTTCTGTAAAATCGCGGTATTTTCCGGCAGTTTCAATGTTCTGCCGAGCTGTTCCGGGTGATAGAATAATATCAACGAACTTTCAGATTCAACGCGCAGTTCATAAAATTTCAACTGCATTATTTCCAGAATATCCCGGCGGTAGAGGCAGAACTTGAACCCCTCAGAGTTTCTGCTGTGATAACAGTGCTGTATCCGGAGCAATTCGCCCGGCTTCACCCCGCTTCTGACCGCGGCAGTTTTCAACAGCAGAAAACGCAGCAATTCTTTGCGGTGAGAGTCATTGATCGCCAGGTTCATAATTAGACACTCCTAAGTTTTTCTGTAAAAAAATTTTAAAACTCAAAATAAAATCAGTTCAGCCATTACCGGAGGAACAGACATTTGCGCTTCCGGTAATTTCTGTACTGTCCTGCACTGTTCCGGCGGAAATCCATTTTGGACATCCGGCAATAAAGGATTTTTTTATTGCACCTTGCCGGGGTCGGTGGTCAGGCCTCCGCAATACATATTTTTGCAAACCGGCAACAGAAAACGTCAATTCTCTGTCCTGTATTTCCGTTGATTATTCCAACACTCCTGAGCTTTATCCGCCCCGATAGAAAACACCGCCGTCCGTAGCTCAAGTACCCTTAAAATTTCCCCTTATATCATTGCCGGCAATCATCCGG
>CASECL010000297.1 GCA_949286445.1 uncultured bacterium
AAATCCGCAAGGGCGTGGTGAATAACATTACCGATTTCGGTGCCTTCATCGATCTTGGCGGTGTTGATGGACTGCTTCATATCACCGACATTTCCTGGGGACGCATTTCGCATCCGAGCGAAGTTCTCCAGATCGGTCAGGAACTTGAGGTAATGATCCTTGACATCGATCACGACAAGGAACGTGTCTCTCTCGGTCTCAAGCAGAAGTCTGCCAATCCCTGGGACGAAGTTGCCTCCAAGTATCCGGTGGGCAGCACGGTCAAGGGCAAAGTGGTCAACCTCATGCCCTACGGAGCTTTTGTTGAAATTGAAACCGGTGTGGAAGGACTCATCCACGTTTCCGAAATGTCCTGGACCAAGCGCATCTCCAAGGCCAGCGAAGTGCTCTCCGTCGGCGAAGAGGTGGAAGCCGTCGTACTGGACATCGACAAAGACAGCAAGAAAATCTCCCTCGGTCTCCGTCAGAAAGAACGTAATCCGTGGGAAGTGCTGGCTGAAAAGTATCCGGTTGGCAAGATGATCAAGGGCAAAGTCCGCAACATGACCAGCTACGGTGCTTTCGTTGAAATTGAAAATGACATTGACGGCATGATCCACGTTTCCGATATGTCCTGGACCCGCAAGATCAACAACCCCAATGAAATTCTCAAGCCGGGCATGGAAGTTGAAGCGGTCATTCTGGACATCAATCCGGAACAGCAGCGCATCTCTCTCGGCCTCAAGCAGGCGGAAAGCGATCCGTGGAGCGAAATTGACAAGCTCTACAAGGTCGGCGATGTGGTAAAGGGCAAAGTCAGCAAGATTGCCACCTTCGGCGCGTTTGTCGAACTGAGCAACAAGATTGACGGTCTTATCCACATTTCCCAGCTCTCCAACGAACGGGTGGAGAAAGTAAAAGACGTTCTCTCCGTCGGACAGGAAGTTGAAGCCCGGGTAATCAAAGTTGACATGGAAGAACGCCGCATCGGCCTCTCCATCAAAGCGGTCAAATCCGGCATCTCCGAAGCTGAACTGGCTGAGGCTGAAGCTGAATACACCGCCGCGCTCAAGCCCGGCGAATCCATGGTTGACATGGGCGAAGTGTTCAGCAATGAATCACTGGCCAATCTCAAACTTGACTGATAAAATCAAGTTCTATATCCGGCGGCGGCGGGAATATACCTGCCGCGCCGGATTTCAAGTTTAAAGCACAGCGGTCATGGCGGATTACGATTTATTTGACTTTGCCAGAGAGCAGAGAAAACAGGCCTCGCCGGCGGAAATGCGGCAGGCACTGCTGGGATATCTTTGTTCCCGTAATCCGACCTGCGCCGCGTTGAATGTGCCGCTGAAGCGCAAACGTCCAGCCGTAACCTGCGCTTCATTCCGCGCCAGAAGAAGTGTTCGGAAGAAAATTGATGAAACCGTGATTATTGAACTTTTTCTGCAGCGGGAACATATTTTCGGACGCTGTGACAATCCGGATGAACTCCGGTCGAAAATAGCCTCGCTTTCCGATGAAAAAATCAAGCTGGAAAAATTGATTGAGCTTACCGAACCGGAATTAGCTGAAAATGACGGCTTGTTTCCGGATTTCCGTTTTTTTGATTACACAAAGAGCAAAAACCGCAATTATCATAAACTTTGCCGCAAGCTGTCTCTGCTCCAGGATGCGCTGCATTACGGCAGCCTGCCGGAAAAAATCCGTTCGGCAAATGCTGCAGATTTCTGTTACCTTGCCGCTCCTGCCGGACTGCTGGAGGAAGATGAAATTCCGCCGGGATGGGGATACCTCCGTATCGGAGCAGATTTGGAAATAACAGAAATTAAAGCTCCGGAAAAACTGGAAACTGATGTTGATGCAAAATTATTTTTCGCCCACAATATCGCCGGAAAAGCATTGGATGGAGTCATGTTTGCCAACGGGCTGCGGAAAATAAAGGATGAAATACATTTCACTAAACCGCCTCGAAAAAGAAAAATTATCCGCTGAATATAATGAAAAGAATACTGATCAATCTGCGCCATTTCCTGGAATATCTGATTATTCTCATTCCCTACCGTCTGGCCTCCATACTGCCGCTGTCTTTTTCGCGTGTTTTTTCCCGTGCCGCCGCCATGGTCTGCTGGATGTCGCCGGGGGTGCGTAAACTGCTCTGCGCCAACATCCATACCGTTTTCCCGGACTTGCCGGAAAATGAAATAAAACGCATTGCCCGGGAAAGTCTGAAACATATCTTCTTCAACATCATGGAATTTCTCTGGATCGACGGCAGACCGGAACGCATCCGGCAGCGTTATGTCCTGCCGGAAAATGTTACTGCCGCACTGAAAGGGCATGTCCGGCGCGGAGAGAGAATTATCTTTGTCAACCCCCATCTCGGCAGCTGGGAGGCATCAGGCACCATAGCACCGTTTTACGGAGATGTGGACATGGCGGCGGTGGCGAAAAAAATGCGCAATCCCTATCTGAACAACCTGATAAATCATCACAAAAGAGAAAATGTCAAAGGATTGAAAATCATTTTCTCTGTCGGCGCAATGAAGAGCAGTGTCAAAGCATTGAAGGAAGGGTTGGGACTGGGGTTTCTCATTGATCAGAATACCAGAGTCCGTGACGGCGGCGAATGGCTGAATTTCTTCGGTTTATCCTGTCCGGGAAGCGTCGCCCCGGCAACCTTGAAGCGTTATGCGGACGCCCACAATATCCCCTCGGTAATAATTTACGGCACCAGCATCAGAACGCCGGACGGGAAAATTACCGCCTGTTTTGAATACCTGCCCAAACCATTTGAAAGTTACGCCAGCGACAAAGAAGTTATCAACGATTTGATGAAAATCACTGAAAACTATATCCGGCAGTATCCGGAGCAATATCTGTGGCTCTATAAGCGTTTCCAGTACATTCCGCCGGATGCTTCACCGGAACTGAAAGAAAAATACCCATACTATGCGATAATTCCGCCGGCAACATTTTTCCGCAAACGGGAACGCCGGCCTTTTGACGCATTATAAATTCATAACCTATCCAGAGGAGAATATCATGAAAAAAGTTGGTTTCGGCATCGTCGGCATCGGCAATATGGGTTCGGCTCACGTTAAAACCATCGGCGAGATCTCCAATGCTGAACTGGTGGCAGTTTGCGACATCAATCCGGAGGCATTCAAACGCATTGCTCCGGAAACAGCGGAAAAAATAACCTGCACTACTTCACTGGATGAATTTCTCGCGGTCAAAGGGCTGGACGCGGTGATTGTAGCGGTTCCCCACTACTTCCATCCGGACATCGCCATAGCCGCCATGAACGCTGGCAAACATATTATTGTGGAAAAACCCATCGCCGTGCATAAAGCAGAGGCTATCCGCCTGATCAATGAGGGGAAAAAGCATCCGGAATTGATAAAATCCCTGATGTTCAACCAGCGTACAATTCCGGCACACCGGAAAATCAAACAATTGATCGATTCCGGAGAACTGGGTGCCATACGGAGAATTAACTGGATTATCACTAACTGGTTCCGTTCTCAATTCTACTATGATTCCGGTGACTGGCGGGCCAGCTGGGCAGGTGAAGGCGGTGGAGTTCTGCTCAATCAATGCCCCCATCAGCTGGATTTGATGCAGTGGTTTTTCGGCATGCCGACACGGGTCAGAGCAACGGCTAAACTGGGTAAATATCACGATATCGAAGTGGAAGATGAAGTCAACGCCTATCTGGAGTATGCTGATGGAAAAGTGGGCAACTTCATTGCTTCCACCGGAGAAATGCCGGGCACCAACCGGCTGGAAATAACTGCCGAACGCGGCCGTCTGGTATATGAAAACGGCAAAATTGAATTCATCCGCAATGAAATGGAAACTTCAGAATTCTGCCGTACCACCAAAAAACTTTTCGGCACCTGCGACACCTGGAATTGCACGGTAAATTACTCCGACAACGGCGAATCAGCGCATCAGCATCGCAATATTATCAGCAACGTAGCGGATGCCATTCTCAACGGCACTCCGCTTACAGCTCCCATGGAAGAAGGCATTCGCGGTCTGGAACTGGGCAACGCCATGCTGCTTTCCGGGTTGAAAGACAAAACCGTGGAACTGCCCATTGATGCCGGAGAATACGCTGAAATGCTGGATAAATTGATCGCCACCTCCCGCTACCGGAAAAAAGCCGCCCCGAAACAGCAGGCTTCCGCGGAAGATATGCGTAACTCATTTTGATTAACAGGAGAAAAACAACATGTTTCTTACCGGATTTGCAGATGAAGCCGGCAGTGACTTTTCTTTACAAATAAAGGCAACCCGGGAACTGGGTTGGAAGTACATTGAAAGCCGCAATATTAATGGCAAAAATCTGGCATCTCTTACAGATGCAGAATTCAATGCCGTGTGCGAAGAATTGGATAATTCCGGCCTTTGGATCAACTGTTACGGCAGTTCTGTTGCCAACTGGGCCAGAGATCCCAGAAAGCCGGAAGACTTTGAAGAGAGCAGAAAAGAGCTTCTTGCCGCCATACCGCGGATGAAAAAACTGGGAATACCGATAATCCGCGGAATGAGTTTTTTAACTCCGGAAGATGAAGCCCCGGACAGTCCGGAACTGGAGAAAATCATTTTCGCAAAAGTAAAAGAACTGGTGAAAATCTGTGAGGATAACGGCATTATTTACGGGCATGAAAACTGCATGAATTACGGAGGGCTTTCATATCTCCACACTTTAAAACTTATTGATGCGGTAAAAAATGATAACTTCAAATTGATTTTTGATACCGGAAATCCGGTATTCAATTACCGCAGAATCGGCTGTGCGCCATATCCGCTGCAGTCTTCATGGGAGTTTTACCGGCAGGTGCGTGAATTTATTGTCTATGTCCATATCAAAGACGGTACCGCCATGCCACGGCCGGATGGAAAACGTCCGGAGTGCTGTTTCTGTTACGCCGGTGACGGCTGCGGAGACGTAAGAGCAATTGTCTCTGACCTGAAGAAAACCGGTTATTCCGGCGGATTTTCCATTGAACCGCATGTGGCGGCAGTATTCCATGAGCAGTCCCGGGCCACTGCCATTGAAGAAGTCCGCTACAACAGTTACATTGAATACGGACGCCGGTTTGAAAAACTGTTGAGTGAATGCGGCTGGTCTCATGAAGACATCGCCGCCGGAAAACAGCTTCAGCAATAATCTGCAGTATCACAAGACCGGCAATCCGGCTGCCGGATTACTCAAGAAACAATGCAGGAAGGTATATATTAAAGTATCTCTCCTGCATTATTTTATATAAAAATATCCGGTTCGGCAGTAACCAGTTTTACCTGAATACCAGGCACATTTTTTATAAAATTACGCTTGCCGTTTCCAGTTGGTGACTTGAAGCTGAGTTCCCCCGGTATCCCCATACCTTTCCTCACGCAAAAGCAAAGTAATCGGCATCCCGGCCTGAACAAACTCAGTGCACCGCTTTGCTGAAGTCATACATCATTTATACAGCTCCCCCCTTCGTTTCCCCATAACATGTCAATAAAAAAACAGCCGGAACGCATTCCGGCTGTTTTACAATCAACACTCAGATCTGAATCTTATGCCAGCGTGGAGTAGAATGAAGTACTCCACTCATCACCGACGCTACCGTAATAATTCCAGGTAAGGCTGCCAGTGCTGTCCACCAGCAGAGCACCCAAATCACCGGCTTCAGTGCGAACCCGGAGATCATCAATGCCGTCATTGTTGAAATCACCGATTTCTTCAATACTGACACCTTCGTTCAGAGTGCCCAGATCCATCCAGGAGGTGATTTTGCCCTCATTATCCATGAGCCAGGCTCCAACCGCGCCATTGGTGCTGTTAGATACCAGCACGTCTTCGATGCCGTCACCATTGAAATCACCGCAGCCGGCAATCTGCTGATCGCTGTTCAGCGTCTGCAAATCGCCCCAGGTGACCTTTCCGTCACCGCCAATCATCCATACGCCGCTGTAACCATTTACGGAATCTCTGATAACCAGGTCATCAATGCCGTCACCATTCACGTCGCCCACCGCGGAGACACTCCAGCCATTGAGCGTACCCAGACTTGCAGAACTGCCATTGGTATCAACTACGGTAACGTCAGAGCTATTTGCCCCGGAAGCGCAGAGCACTTCGCTCTTGCCATCGCCATCAAAATCTCCAAGACCAATAGCTTTCTTGTCACTGCCAAGCTCAGCTACGCCGGTCCAGCCGGTAACTTTGCCGTCCTTTCCGACAGTCCAGGCTCCAACGCTGTTGGTAACTTCATTGTAGAGAACCACATCAGTGTATTCATTGCCGTCAATGTTGCCGGTGCCGAAAACTTTCCAGTCTCCGGAGACATTGCTCAAATCGCCCCAGCTCTTGCTCTGATTTTCATTGACCAGCCACGCACCGGTGAAACCGGCTTCATGAACCATGAACACATCCGCCACACCATTGGCATTGAAGTCAAGTGTCTTATTGGCCTTGACTACACCCATAGAGAGGTTTCCGCCGTCATTGCTGAGTGAATAAATATAGCCATCCGACCGGAGCGAATTATTAACTGTGACCGATCCCAGAACCGCTTCCGTCAACGCCATTTCCACTGAAACCGCATCATCCGCTGAGAGGCTGTACGCCCCCTGGGCAAGCTTGTAATCACCCACCGCCTGCTGCGCGCCCACCAGAACCGTGTAGCTGTCAGCCCCGGCAACATCCAGATTGGAAACAATATAGCCATCCGCCGCATCGCGCTGATAAATACCAAACGCTACCTCAAGCTCATCGGCCACTACACCAGCAGCAAAGGTGATATTGCCGGCAAGAGAGAGCCGTCCGCCAAGCACAGCACCAGCCTCAAAGACGGCATCAGCCCCTTTGTTCACCTGCAGCCCATCAGCACGTCCGCCGTTTACAACCGTAAGCAAAGCTCCATCTTCCAGGCTGGTATCGTAAGCCACGCCGCCAGCCAGTACCTTGACTACGCCGCCGCCGTAAACGGTTGTGGCCTCCGCGCTGCCGCCCAGATTGAGCTTGCCGGCAGATGATACCACTGTACCGGACACCGCAGTGTCAGCTTCAGTATTCATCACACCATTGCTACCGATAATATTATCAACACCGTAACCAAAGGAATACAAAGTAGCCCCGTTAACAACCTGTGACTGAGAGCCAATCGTAAGTTCGCCATAAAAATTCAGCCCGGAAACTCCGCCAAGAATTTTACCGCCGGAAATGTACTCGATGTAAGCCGCTTCCTGCGCAGAACCGTCAGCAGCAAACATATACTGCTTGAAATTATTTACCTGACCGCCGCGATTCAAAACGGTGTTGTAGGCTTCACCGGTTGCTTCCACAGCAAGCTGTCCGCGATCTGAAATAGTAGTTCCGGAAGCTTCACCATTAAGCACCATCACTGTATCATACAGTATATTGGTCCCGAAAGCAGCACCACCTTTTTCCACATACTGTCTGCCACCGTTGACCATTATGGTATCATAAGCCGCACCGCCGTACTGAACATACTGGGCGGCATCTTCGGTCACTTCCGCACCGCTGGCCACACCGCCGGAATAAATGTACATTTCGGAACGATCCCACATAGTGGTTTTGCCGACCAGACCGCCATTGTACACATAAATTCTGGCATCATCATTGATAATATTATCAACTGAACTGGCATTGTTGTAAATCGACTGTGAGCCGCCGCCCCAGATGGTTGTCCCGGTAGCATAAGTCCCCTCATAAAACTCCATGATACCGCCGGACATAGTCGTCCCTGAAGCGGTAGCCCCAAGATAGAACTTGGCGGTGACAATATCCCCGCCGGCAGTCTGGACACCTTTGGTGAAAGCCGCATTCAATGTGCAATTCGTCAAGCTGCCGTAGACTGTAAGCTCAACATTTTCGTAGAGCATACCGTCAACTGTCGTATTGCCGCCAATTACTTCTCGTTCCATAAACTGAATACCCTTCTATATTTTGTTGATATTGTGTGTCATACCAACGGCGCAGCAAGCGAGGTATTCCATTCCCCGCCGACCGAACCGAAATAATTCCAACTCAAATTATCAGCACCATTAACCGCCAGAACACCAAGATCCCCGTTGGCAGTACGAATACGAAGATCGTCGATGCCGTCACTATTGAAATCTCCGACCGCCTCTATTTTGACGCCATCTTCAAGCTGCCCCAGCCCCATATAACTGTCTATCTTGCCGTCAGAAATAATCCACGCTCCCGCTACACCACTTTCAGCATCCAGCAGAAGGATGTCATCAATGCCGTCACCATTGAAATCTCCGGAGCCGGCTATCTTCATCGTACCGGAGAGCACATCCAAATCACGCCAGGCAACCGTGCCATCCTGCTGGGTAAGCCAGGTACCGGTATTGCCGTCCGCATTGGCGATAGCCACATCTCTAAGACCGTCACCGTTAAAGTCTCCGATCGCCGCAACCGTCCACTCTTCTCCCAGCGAGTTGAAATAATTCCAGCCATTGCCGGAACCATTCACATAACCAACCGCACCATCGGCATCCTGAATCAGAACATCAGATATACCATTGCCATCAAAATCTCCCAAACCCAGCACCTGAGCACCCGATTCAGCTTTTACCACCCCAGACCACCCGGTCACCAGACCGCCGTTTCCAACCGTCCATACCCCGAGATCTCCAGTCGTTTTATCAAAAACAAAGACATCAGCATATTTGTTGCCGTCATAATTTCCGGTGGCAAACACTTCATAAGCTCCGCCGATGGTACTCAAATTTCCCCACTTGGAAGACATATCCGGCTGCACCAGCCACGCACCGACACTGCCGTTGCTGTTGGCCATAATCACGCTGTTCAATCCGTCTCCGGTAATTCCTCCGCGCATGGTTTCTTCCGAAGCTGAAAGCGTCAGAATTCCACCCATGTCACTTACGCTGTAAGTAACTTCACCAACAGTAAGAGCATTTCCCTTGCTCACTGTCCCCAGCGAAGCACCGTCCAAAGTTATCTCAATACTTCCCGTATAGTCATTTGCCGCATCAGATAGTGTCCACGCCCCGGTCTGCGATCCGGTAACTTGCGCAACTTTTACCGTCGCGCCGGCAAGATTGGCCAAATCATTGGTAAATCCACTATTATGCGTCTTGGACACATTGAAAACAAATTCCGCTCCTGCTGCAGATACCCCCGCTTCAACATTAACCCTGCCGCTGACAGAAACCGCATCGCTTACCACTGCTCCGTTCAGCAGATTGATTACGCCGCCTTCAGCCACGGTTACTCCGGAGGCAACCGTACCGGACGCACCGATCTCGGCACTTCCGCCGGAGAGAACGGACAATTCATTTGCAGCCGCGCCACCTGATACCTGAAGAAATCCAGCGTCATCAATCGTCGCGCTGTCAATCACACCGCCGGAAAACACCCGGATAACTCCGCCATCGCTCACGGTGCTTTCAGCCGCCGCACCGCCGGAGAGAATCCACTGTTCTCCTCCTGCAACCTCAATATTGGCGGCATGCCCGCCATTGAAAACCTGATTTACACCGCCGGCTTCAACCACACCTCCCACTGCGCGCCCGCCGGAATAAACCGTCAAATCGCCATTGGCCATTATCACAGTATCCAATGCACGGCCACCCTCATAAACATAAAGCTGACCGTTGGCCGCCACATTAGCCGCCGCCGCTGTACCGCCGGATCCGATCCGCACCGTCCCCTGAAATTCAAGATTTTTCGCTTCTCCGGTAACCTGACCGCCGGCAAAAGCCGTTATCTCCGCGGCAGCTTTGCCAGTTTGAGTAAATCCTTTGACACCGCCGCCTTGATAAACTGTAATTCCCGTTGCAGTGCCGTCAACCGTCAGCACACTGCTGGAGTATACAGCAACAGTATTTGCCTGACCGCCGGACGCCACCGTCGCAACGCCGCCGTCATAAAGGCCGGTATCAGTCGCAATACCGCCGGAGAGAACCTGCATAAGCCCCCCCTCGACAACATCTGTCTGAGCTGCCGTACCGCCGTTTTCAACCCGGAGCGTTGTAGTATTAAGTACTTCAGTAAGAACCGCAGAACCGCCGCTTTGAACCTGAATGAGCGAGCCATTGAACATTCTTACCTGAGTCGCGGTACCGCTCAGCTCAATATAACCATAATCGGAAAGATAAAAGTATGCCCCGTTGCTGAATGTATTGCTGCCAACTACCTGTCCTCCGGATAAAACGTAAAGCTTATCTCCGGTCACATCAGTAGAATACACTTCCCCGCCCGACACGACGATGCTTCGATTCATGCTTTTTTCTCCTCACAAGGTTTTGTTTTACAATCTCTATCCGAACTGATACTGCTTTGTCAGCAATGCAAAACCGCAACCATCCGGGAAAATGTCCGGCACCTCCCCCTGCACCGGGGACATCCACCCCACAAAAAACGCAGGCCCGTATTAAATTCAGTTTCCCTGCCATCAATTGCACGCCATGTCTTTTATAACTGGAACTTACAATGAAAATCCAGGCAAAAACTGATTCGCCCAACCCACGACTATCCTTAGTATAGCCTGTTTTTTTCAAAAAACAAATGTTTTAACGTTTTTTTTTGGAAAAATCAGTATTTTTTTCCGCCGGAAGCAATTGATATGTGTTTTTTTATCAGGGAAACTGGAAAAAATAACTTGCTGTGCTATCTGTTAATAATGAAAAACAGTGCGAAATGCAGGAATTATATTATGAATAATGTTGCAAAGGAGTGAATAATTATGTTTTCTTACCAGTTTCCCGGACGGATTATATTCGGCCGCGGAGTTGCCGGAAATTTGGGCGGACTGCTGCCGCAGGAGGGAAATATTGCCATAGTTTGCGGCGGACATGCAGAAAAATTTGTCCGGGAGGAAATCTTTCCCCAGCTTGAAGGACGGAAGATTTTTCTCTATTCCGGGGTGAAACCGGAACCGGATATTGATGAAGTGGAACATTTCCGGGAAAATTTCGCCTCCATTGTTATCGGTATCGGGGGCGGAAGTGCTATGGACTGCGCTAAAATTCTTTCAATGCTGATGACCAATCCGGGCTCATGTGCTGATTACTTCTACAAAAGAGCCTCTTTTTCTGAAAAAGGAGTGTTTTTCGCCGCTCTGCCGACCACCGCGGGAACCGGAGCAGAAGTTACCTCCAATGCGGTATTGACAGATCCCCGCACCGGAATAAAACAGTCCGTAAAACATGAAGATATGTTTGCAGACCTGGCACTGGTGGATCCGGAGCTTACTTTCGGAGCACCGCCTTCTGTTACCGCCGGCAGCGGCATGGATGCATTGACTCAGACAATCGAGGGATATTGTTCACTCAAGTCCACTGCCGGAAGCCGGGCTCTCTCGGCCGCAGGTGCTGAACTTATTCTGAAAAATCTCCGCCGGGCCGTCAACGATGATCACGACGCCCGTGAAGCAGTGGCAGAAGGCAGTCTGCTGGGTGCAATGGCATTTGCCCAGAGTTCCCTCGGTTCCGTCCACGGCATCGGGCACCCGCTGGGAAGTATTCTGCACATCCCCCACGGATTATGCTGTGCGGTACTGCTGCTGGAAGTGCTGAAACATAATTACCGGCATGATCGTACCAGGCTGGATTCACTGGCGGCAAAGCTGGGGTTTTCAGATGGAAAATCACTGCTTGATGAACTTTCAAGTCTGCGCGCTGCCCTCGGGTTGCCGGAGAATTTCAGGAATTGGAAACTGGGGCGTGAACACTATCAATTCATCATTAAAAACTGCCGTTCCGGCAGCATGAAAACCAATCCCTGCGACTTTTCCGACTCTGAAGTGGAGGATATTCTGGAGGCTCTTTCATGAAAAAACCACACATTGTCGGACTGGGAGCCAATCCGGCTTATCAGAAAACGCTGTTTTTTGAGCACTTCCGCCCCGGAGAAGTCAACCGGGTAACAGAGATGCAAATATTCGCCTCCGGAAAAGGTATAAATTTCTGCCGGGCAGGCAATCTGTACGGCAAAGCTGATTTTGAACTGATCCAGTTTGCCGGCGGTGAAAACGGCGCGTTTATTGAACAGGAACTCCGGAAAGAAGGTTTACCAAACCGCACAGTGCGCACCGGAGGCAATACCCGCTGCTGTTCCACCTGCCTGTGCAGAAAAACCGGAATTATGACCGAGATTATCGAACCGTCAACTGCCTTGACTGAAGATGAATTCAGCCGCGGACTGGAAGAGGTCGGTACTGCTCTTGAAAATGCGGACGGATTTGCAATCTGCGGCACTCTGCCATCCGGAACGGATAAAAGCTTTTACCGTCTGGCCGGTGAACTGGCTGTCCGGCGGGGCATTCCGGTTCTGGCTGATGCTTATATAAATATGGAGGAACTCCTCGCTATGGACGGCAGGATTTTCCTTAAGATAAACCGGGAGGAACTCTCCCGCCTCACCGGAAAATCAGATCCGGTTTCCGGATTGCAGGAATTACAGAAAAA
>CASECL010000298.1 GCA_949286445.1 uncultured bacterium
AAGCGTAAAACCGCGTTTCACCAGCTCCTGCTGCGCCCAGAAGAACATCGACTGGCAAAGCTGCGCGCCCTTCCCTTTCCAGTAATAAAATCCGGTTTGCGCCACTTTTGCGCCGCGGGCCGTGTCAATAATATCCAGCAGATCGCCCAGTTCCTGATGATCCCGGATCTTGAAATCAAACCGGGGAATTTCGCCGACCTTGCGCAGTTCGACGTTATCCTGATCGGTTACCCCGTCCGGAACATCCGGAGCAAGCAGATTGGGCAGGAAACTGGCCATATTCCAGATTTTGTCCTGCAGGAATTTAAGTTTATCCTCTTTAGCTGCAAGTTCGTCTTTCAACCCTTTTACCTTTTCTCTGGCGGAGGGATCATCCTTGCAGAGCTTGCTCAGGCGGTTGCGTTCCGCGCGGAGATTTTCCACATCAATATTCAAAGCTCTGGCGTCGCTGTCCAGACGGCGCAATGCCTCCAGATCCACCGGGCAGCCGCGTCTGGCGGCATTATTCTTCAGGAGCTCAAAGTTGTCGAACAAAAGTTTAAGATCGATCATTTTTCACATCCTCTTCTCTTAAAAACGGGGCAAGGGAAACGCCCGCATAAATTTCTTTACCTCTTCACCCAGGGCGATCAGGCCGGCTTCATCATCCAGCATTGCCACACCGCGGTCGATAAATTCGGCAATCTTGAGCATTTCCGCTTCTTTCAGTCCACGGGTGGTCACCGCCGCCGTACCGATCCGGATACCGCTGGTAACAAAGGGTTTTTCCGGGTCAAAGGGAATCATATTCTTGTTTACGGTAATATGGGCTTTGTCCAAAGCATTGGCCACCGCTTTGCCGGTGACGTTCTTCGGACGCAAATCCACCAGAGCCAAATGGTTATCCGTACCGCCGGAAACCATCCGGAAACCTCGCCGGGTAAGATCATCAGCCAATACTTTCATATTTTTGACAATCTGTCTCTGATATTCGCGGAAATCCTCGGTCATGGCCTCGGCAAAACAGATGGCCTTAGCCGCGATAACGTGTTCCAGCGGGCCGCCCTGCAAACCGGGGAACACTTTGGAGTTAATCGCTTTAATGTATTTTTCCTTGCACAAAATCAATCCGGAGCGCGGTCCGCGGAGCGTCTTGTGGGTGGTGGTGGTCACCACGTCAGCATAGGGCACCGGGCTGGGATGAATTCCAGCCGCCACCAGACCGGCAATGTGCGCCATGTCCACAAAGAGATATGCGCCGACCTTGTCAGCAATCTCCCGCAAACGGGGGAAATCAATAATCCGGGGATATGCACTGGCACCGGCCAGGATCATTTTGGGTGAATTTTTTACTGCCAGACGTTCAAGTTCATCATAATCGATGCACTCGGTATCCTTGTCAACGCCGTATGGTATGATATTGTACAGCATACCGGAAAAATTCATCGGATGACCGTGGGTAAGGTGGCCTCCATGATCCAGGCTCATGGACAATACCGTGTCTCCGGGGTTGAGCAGAGCAAAATAGACCGCCATATTGGCCTGGCTGCCGGCATGGGGCTGAACATTGGCCGCCTCCGCACCGAAAAGTTTGCAGGCACGTTCAATGGCAATGGATTCAATCTTGTCCACAAATTCACAGCCGTTGTAGTAACGCTTGCCGGGGTAGCCTTCGGAATACTTATTGGTCAGCACCGAGCCCTGAGCCGCGCGAACAGCACAGCTGGTGAAGTTTTCACTGGCGATAAGTTCAATTCCATCCGCCTGACGTTCAGCTTCCATATCAATCAGGTGTGCTATTTCCGGGTCAACGTGACGGATGGCGGCAATGTCATCGTAGGACCCCTTTTCCAGTTCTTCCAGACGGCGTTCATGGCGTTCCGCCTGACTGTAAGGGGTGTTCAACCAGATATCGACTATTTTCCAGGCTGAATTTTCATCCAGACGGCTGCCCGGCAGAACCAGGACATTGGAATTATTGTGATCCCGGCTGGCTTTGGCCGTGCATTCATCCCAGGCCAGCACCGCGCGAACGCCGTGGAAACGGTTGGCGGCAATACTCATGCCGACACCGCTGGTGCAGACCAGAAGCCCGCCGTCAACTTCGCCGCGCGCCACCATCCTGGCAACTTCCACGGCAAAAAGCGGGTAGTCATCGTTACGGTCAAACGCAAGCGGACCGCAATCAACAACTTCAATCTTGTCTGAAAAGTTCTTCTTCAATTTTTCTTTGAGTTCAAATCCGCCATGATCGGCACCAATTGCCAGCTTCAAATGGGATTTCTTCAGCGAATCGGCCTGCTTTTCCATAATCGTTGTCTTCCTTTGAATAATTTATTTGAGTTTGTTCAATAATTTTATCAATCCGGGACGCATCGACTCAAATACCCGCCGATACGCCGAAATGGTGCCGCCGTAGGGGTCGCTTATACCTCCTGACTCCTTATTGAGCAGCACTACTTTTTCTTCATCGCCGCCAAGCAGCCTGACCGCCGCTTCGGCGTGATCCTCTGTCATTGCTACAATTAAATCCGCTTCCCG
>CASECL010000299.1 GCA_949286445.1 uncultured bacterium
CTGAACTTCTCGTCCCGGATACCAGGCCTGTCCATTTTGTCCGTTCTGTCCGCCGTTTTCTCCAAAGTCATAGAGTGCAATCCGCGGAGACACCAAAAAAATGGTACTCGAGGGGGGACTTGAACCCCCATGGATAAATCCATATGGACCTCAACCATACGCGTCTGCCAATTCCGCCACCCGAGCATCCGGCAAATTCGCCCCAGTGAGGCGAAATGCTTTGTTAATATATTTCAAAATATGAAATTTACAAATCAAAACTGGAAAAAAAACAAATTTTTTTTGATTTTTTTTTGTTTTAGGGGGTTTTATCCGCTTTTTTCTTGATTTTAACGGCAGTCAGATATATATTTTCAAGATATATGGAAAAGCAGAAAAACAATTTTTACCCATCCGGGGCAATGTTGCTGGCTCCGTTGTCGGGATATACGGATTATCCGTTTCGCGCGGCGGCGCGCCGGTGCGGGTGTGTATATGCTTTCACCGAGATGATTGACGCGGCCGCGCTGGTGTACGCACGCGAGAGAACCCAGAAAATGCTCTTCAGGGGGGATGATGAACCGTTTCTCGGTGTACAGCTGCTGGGAAGAAATGAAAAACACCTGGAAGTCGCGTCGCAAATTCTTAATGATTATGACTTTGATGTTCTGGATTTTAATTTGGGATGCCCGGTGCCGAAAGTTGCGAAAAAAGGGGCCGGTGCTGTGCTGGGGCGTGATATTGAGGCGGCATGGCGTTGTTTTGAAATTATTGCCGCCAATAGCCGTCACCCGTTGAGTGCAAAGATCCGCATTGCTGATGAAAGCAATGTGGAAATGACTTTGAAACTGGCTCAGGGACTGGCGGAAAGAGGTGCAAGAGTAATAACTGTTCACGGCAGAATAAAGGAAAAAATATATTCCGGACCGGTATTTTATGACCAGATCCGGGTTCTGCATGACAATTTGGACGTGCAGGTTGTCGCCAACGGCGGTATTTTTGACCGGGATACCTATGAAGATGCGGTCGGAAAAAGTTCCTGTGACGCTGTTATGGCGGCAAGGGGGGCGATGGGAAACTTCTGGATATTTGACCATTTCAGGCGTCCGGAACGTGAGGAACTGCTGGATTTCATGCATCGACATGTTTTGGAAACGGTTGACTTCTACGGCGAGGAAATTGGAATGAAACTCTCCAGGAAAAATATTCATGACTACTTGAAGGGCAAGGGTTTCTGCGGTGAATGGAGAGGGAAAGCAAGTTTTCTTAAAACCGTGAAAGATTTTGAGCAGTTCATTGCCGATGCTCCTGAAATGGCAGGTGCCCGGCATTGAATTTTCATGGCCGGGTAAAATAGAAGTGTACGTCAATATGCAGCGTGCCGCAGGGCAGGTGAAGGGCGGCAGTAGGAAAGGCAATTTAATTATGCGTTTAACTTGTTGCAGATTAAAATGTTCTGCAATGAAATCTGCGGACTTTGTTGTGTGAATGTCGATCCCGGCCGGGATGATAACGGCGGAGCAGGAAAAACGCTGATTGAGCAGTTGGAAAATACGGAATTTCCCGTCGCCGAAGAGAGAGATTTTCAGATAGTGTGATTGCGAAAATGCTTTAAGTGGATGCATTTGTAAATCAGGATAATTTGTGTTGTGTCAGAAATTGAAAGGGTGCACAGATGATATCGCCTATGATGTGGCGCTTTCTGCGCTACTACCGTCCATATAAATGGCTGTTTCTTTTGGATATGTTTTGTGCGCTCGCAGTTTCCGCGATTGATCTGGCGTTTCCGCAGATTCTTAATCTGCTGACCAAGGGGTTGTTCACCCGGCCGGCAGCGGAAATTATCCGCGTTATCTGGTATGTTGGTGCCGGATTGTTCGCACTGTATCTGCTGCGTTACGGATGCCAGTATTTCATCACCTCCTGGGGGCATATTATGGGAGCGCGGATGGAGAGCGATATGCGGGAAGATCTCTTCGACCATTATCATAAATTGAGCTTTTCTTATTATGATCGCAATAACACCGGAGAAATGATGTCCAAACTGGTTTCGGATCTGTTTGATATCACGGAACTTGCCCATCATGGTCCGGAAACGTTGTTGATTTCCATCCTGAAAATAACCGGGGCATTCGCCATTCTCCTGACCATTCATGTCCCGATGACGCTGATTTTGCTGGCAGTGACAATAGGCATGGCCGTTTTCAGTCTGACTCAAAACCGCAAAATGCGCCGGATCTTTCTGGATAACCGCCAGAAGATCGCCAAGGTTAATGCCAGAATTCAGGATTCTCTTGCCGGTATCCGCGTGGTAAAATCATTTGCCAATGAGGAAATTGAGCGCGGAAAATTCGGCGACAGCAATCAGGCATTCCTGAATTCCAAGACGGAAAGTTATAAAATTATGGGGATATTTCACGCCGGAAATTCCTTTTTCCAGGGGCTGCTTTATATCGCAATTCTGGTTTCCGGGGGGCTGTTCGTCGCCGATGGGACTTTGAAAGCGGCGGAGCTGGCTATTTATGCATTGTATGTCGGTATATTCCTTCAGCCGGTTGAGATGCTGGTCAATTTTACCGAACAGTTTCAGCGCGGCTGGTCTGGATTCCGGCGTTTTTCCGAAGTGCTGGGGACTATGCCTGCCATCACCGACCGGCATGGCGCGCGTGAACTCGGTACGGTGCAGGGGGAGATCACTTACGATCAGGTCTCATTCGCCTATGAAACCGGCCCGGAAGTACTGCATAATATCAGCTTTCAGATCCCCGCCGGTCAGACAGTTGCGCTGGTGGGACCTTCCGGTGGCGGAAAAAGCACAATTTGTTCTTTGCTGCCGAGGTTTTACGATGTGACCGCTGGAGCAATCCGGATTGACGGCATTGATGTAAGGGACTGCAAATTGAAATCACTGCGCAGCAAAATCGGGATTGTTCAGCAGGATGTTTACATGTTTCAAGGTACGATCCGCGACAATATCTGCTATGGGAAACCGGATGCATCTGATGAGGAAATTGTTGCGGCGGCCAGACGCGCCAATATTCATGAGGACATTCTCGGTTTTCCGGACGGGTATGCCACGGAAGTGGGCGAACGCGGTGTCCGGCTCTCCGGGGGGCAGAAACAGCGTATTGCGATTGCCAGAGTATTTCTGCGCAATCCGCCGGTTCTTATTCTGGATGAAGCTACTTCCGCGCTGGACAATGAGAGTGAACGGCACATTCAAAGTGCTCTTGCCGCATTATCCCGCGGTCGTACTACGCTGGTAATCGCCCACCGGCTGAGTACCATACGCCACGCCGACCGGATCATTGCAATTGACAATGGACGCATCGCAGAAGCCGGAACTCATGCCGAACTGTTGCGGCGCAACGGCATTTACGCCCATTATTACAATATGCAGTTTGACTTTGACGGTCAGCCGGAGCGACAGGCGAATTGAAGATAACAGTCAGAATGGATAAAAAAACGCAGAATTTTCAAGCGGAGTAATTGCATAATTGATTTAATGTAAGTATCTTAAATAAAAACAACAAAAGTCACAACAAATTATTACAGAAAGGACGGAATGTCATTATGTTGCTGTTTTTTGACGGTTTGCTGATTCTATTGGCAGGGTATTTACTCTACGGAAAGGTTATTCAGCGTCTGGTAATGCCGGACCGGCGGGAAACTCCGGCGATAAGGCACCATGACGGTGTGGACTATGTGGTTTTGCCGAAATGGAAAAATATGCTTATTCAGCTGCTTAATATCGCCGGAGTGGGGCCGGTGATCGGCGTTATTCTCGGAATTAAATTCGGTGAGATAGTTTTTTTCATTATCCCAATCGGAAACGTCATTGGCGGCGCAGTACATGATTACATCTCCGGCATGATGTCAATCCGTAATGACGGGGCAAATCTGCCCACCCTGATCAAGAAATATCTCGGAAAGGGATATTATGGTATTTTCGGCGTCTTTATGACTTTGCTGCTGCTGCTGGTGGTGGCGGTGTTCATCAATATTCCCGCCGGATTGGTCAATACCTCCATTAAAGACGGTTCACTTGATCTCTTCTGGCCGGCAGTCGTGGTTATTTTTATTTATTATATCTGCGCCACGCTGTTTCCGGTGGACAAAATAATCGGCAAAATTTACCCGGTTTTCGGAGCGGTACTGCTGATAAGCTCCTTTGCCATTCTCGGAAGTTTGATTTTCTGTCTGTTCAAAAATCCGGAAATGCTTACCATGTCAGAAGGATTCAGGGAAAATATGTTCACTGCCGCTAATAATCACCCGGTAATACCGCTGCTTTTTGTTACCATTGCCTGCGGCATAATTTCCGGATTTCATGCCACTCAGTCCCCGATTGTTGCCCGTACCATGCGGAGCGAAAAAGAAGGTTTGGATACTTACTACGGCATGATGATCGCTGAAGGTGTGATTGCTATGATTTGGGCCGCTGGAGCAATGGCGGTTTACAACGCCAATCCTGCACTCATGCTGGGCAAAGAGGTGGTGACCTTGCGGATTATTGCCGAACGGTTCCTCGGACAATGGTGGGGGCAGCTGACGGTGATCGGCGTGATTATCCTGGCGATTACCTCCGGCGATACCGCCATGCGCAGTCTCCGGCTCAGCCTGGCGGAGATGTTCAAAATCAATCAGCGGAAAATCACCTCCAGACTGCTGCTCTGCCTGCCGCTGATCGTGGTTATTTCCGGGTTGCTCTGGTGGTCAAATCAGAATGCTAAGACCTTCGGCTACCTCTGGAACTATTTTGCCTGGGGCAATCAGGTGCTGGCGGCGTCAACTCTGCTGGCATGTACAGTGTGGCTGTATATCAGAAAGAAAAATATTTTCTACACTCTGCTTCCGGGAATGTTCATGAGTTTCATCGTCATCTGCTTTATCTTCTGGACTTCCCGGGAACATGGAGGACCCTACGGTTTGGGATTTTCACTCCGGGACGCGATTATCGTATCACTGCTGTGCGTGGCGGCATTGACCTTCTGGCTGATCAAACGCTGCCGCAAAGCGGCGGTGAAGTTGGGTGACAGGGAAAAATAATGTCAATGAAAACAATCGCTCCGGGTGAAAGAGAATTTCAAGTCAAAGTGCCTAACGGTAGGGGGTGCACTATCTTCACACTGCCGGAGAAAATGTTTTCCGGAGTCTTTGCTCCGGCCGGCGGCAATGCCGGATTGAGTGATGCTCAGGCTCTTGAACTGGTGCAGCATTCACTGGATAACCCCATTGACAGTCCGTGTCTGGAAGAACTTTCCCGGGGGTGCAGATCAGCGGTTGTAATCATCAGCGATCATACCCGCCCGGTGCCCAGCCGCATTATCCTGCCGCCGATGCTGGCAAGACTGAGGCGGAATAATCCGGATATTGACATAACGCTTCTGGTGGCGACCGGATGTCACCGGGCCAGCAGGACGGAGGAGCTGAAGGAAAAACTGGGTGAAGATATTTTCCATCGTGAACGCATCATAATTCATGATTGTGATGACACGGCAAATCTGGTCAGACTGGGAAAACTTCCATCCGGAGGGGATCTGGTAATTAGCCGTCTGGCGGCGGAAACGGATCTGCTGCTTGCCGAGGGATTTATAGAACCGCATTTTTTTGCCGGTTTTTCCGGGGGGAGAAAAAGTGTTCTGCCCGGCGTGGCCGCCAGAACCACGGTGCTGGCAAATCATTGTGCGGAATTTATCGATTCACCTTTTGCCGCGGCAGGAATTCTGGAAAATAACCCGATTCACCGGGATATGGCTTCTGCCGCCCGGCAGGCGGGATTGAAATTTATTGTGAATGTTGCTCTGGATCAGCAGCGGCGGATTGCCGGAGTTTTTGCCGGGGCGGCGGAGGCGGCGCATGCAGCGGGGTGTGAATTTGTCCGTAAACACTCGCAAATCGAAGTGCCGGTATCGGATATCGTGATTACCGGCAATGGCGGTTACCCGCTGGACCGGGATATTTACCAGTCAGTCAAATCCCTGTCCAGCGCATACCGTGCCTGCCGTCCGGGAGGTGTGATTATCGCCGCCTGTTCCTGCATGGACGGGCACGGCGGGGAACATATGTATCAGACACTGAAGAACAGTACTGATTTTCAGCAGCTTTACCGGCATATACTCCGTGTCCCGGCAGAAGAAACGGTGCCGGATCAATGGCAATATCAGATATTGTTGAAAGTATTGCTGAAGTGCAGGGTGTTTTTCGTTACCGGGGATTGCCCGCCGGAGTTGTTCTCCAATATGGGTATGCGCTGTTTTGCTTCTCCGGAAGAAGCACTGCGCGAGGCGGTGAAGATTGTCGGAGATAATGCCA
>CASECL010000300.1 GCA_949286445.1 uncultured bacterium
ATCCAGCACATCATCCACCAGCAGGATGTGGCGACCGGATACCGGCAGCTTGGGACAACAGCGGAAAAACAGTTTCCCGCTGCTTTTGTCATTGACATAAGACGAAACCGCCACGCTGTCCATCCACACCGGAAAATCAAGCCTCCGGGCCAGATCAACGGCAAAAAACATTCCGCCATTGAGAACCGCAATCACCGTGAGTTCACACCCCCGGTAAAAGCGGTTCAACTCATCACCCAGCTCGGCGATTCTCTTCTCCACCGCCGCGGAGGACAACAGGACTTTCTTATCCATTGACCCTTTCAAATTCCTTCATGAAGGCGATCAGCGCATCCACGCCTTCTTCCGGCATGGCATTGTAGATGCTGGCACGGCAGCCGCCAACCAGACGGTGACCTTTGAGCTCAGTGAGCCCCGCCGCAGTGGCTTCAGCCACAAACTTGGCATCCATATCGGCATTGGGCGTACGGAATACCACGTTCATCCGGGAACGGTTCTCTTTGGCAACCGGAGTGAAATAGAAGTCGGTCTGATCCAGATAATTATAGAGCTTTGCCGCCTTGGCTATATTCACCTTTTCAATGGCAGCAATACCGCCTTTGGCCTTCAGCCAATCAGTCACCAGAGCCAGAATATAGATGGCAAAAGTCGGCGGAGTATTGAACATGGACTTGTTTTCAGCATAAGTTGAATACTTGAGCATGGTAGGAACACAATCCTTTGTCCGGGACAACAGGTCTTTGCGGATAACAACCAGTGCCACTCCGGCCGGTCCGAGATTTTTCTGGGCCCCGGCGTAAATCATGCCGAACTTATTTACATCAATCACCCGGGACATAATGTCGCTGGACATATCTACAATCAACGGAACACCTTCCGGCGGAGTCGGAAAATCAAAATATTCACTTCCGGCTACCGTATTATTGCTGGTTATGTGCAGATAAGCCGCCTTGGGATCAAGATCCCATTCACAGAAACAGGGAATGTGATCATATTTGGTTTCTTTACTGGATGCAACAATGTGCGCAGTACCGAAGTTTTTGGCTTCCTTGGCCGCCTTGTCTGACCAGACCCCGGTAAGAGCGTAGTCCGCGCTGCCGCCATTGAGCAGGTTCATCGCCAGCATGCAGAACTGCAAACTCGCACCGCCCTGGATAAAAAGCACTTCATAATCATCGGAGATATTCATCAGCTCCCGGACATTGCTTTCGGCGCGGTCGCGTACCGGAGCAAACAATTTTCCCCGGTGGGACAGCTCCATAATACCGGATCCGCAACCTTTGTAATCCGAAAACTCCTGCTGGGCAAGCAGCATTACTTCCTTGGGCAACATTGCCGGACCGGCGGCGAAATTGTAAACAGCCATAATGAAGACCTCCTTAAAATATCGATAACTTGTTTTCAGTTTACGTCTCATTTAATATATCACATCGCGCTCGCTATTTCAAGTACAGAAAACAGAAAAAGTAATATCATGCCAGGTTTATTGACCCGAAGCAAAATTATGAAGCATGCTGCGAGGATAATCTTTTCCCCCAATGACATAGCGTTTCCCGGAAAAAAATGGACAATATCTGTCATTTTTTACATCATCAGCTTGAAAACAATAAAAACAGGCATTATATTTTTTGACAGTAGTATTTTTTGTTAATATCAATTTTAAAAATTTCAGAGGAAAAAAATGACCAAGGCGGCATTTATTACCAACTTCCCCGGAAACGTCGATTATGTTTACGGGTTCGGACGGAGAGCCAAACTTGAAGGGATGGCTGACTTCATACCGGGAGTAGTCACCGAAAAAGACTTCATGAGCCGCAAAGATGAGCTCAAGGATGTAGAGGTGTTGTTCTCCACCTGGGGGATGTTCTCCCCCACAGAAGAGATGTTCGCCGCCATGCCGAAACTCAAGGCTCTCTTTTACGGCGCCGGAGCTACCAATCACTTTGCGCCGGCATTCCTCGCCCACAACATCAAGGTCTCCAGCGCCTGGATCGCCAACGCCATTCCGGTGGCGCAGTTTGCTGCCGCTCAGATCCTGCTGGGACTCAAGGGGTATTTCCTCAATACCCGCAATATGAAAAGCAAGGAAGCCTGGTGCGATCCCCAGTGGAGAAAGGCTCCCTGCATTTTTGAAGAACGGGTGGTTCTTATCGGCGCGGGGGCAATCTCCACCAAGCTGGTTGAAATGCTCTCCGGCATGAATTTGGATATTGTGGTAAT
>CASECL010000301.1 GCA_949286445.1 uncultured bacterium
ATTTTGCCGCCTTCCTGCTCGATGAAAATCCAAACGTTTCCAAGTTTCTCAGACATGATATATTACCCCAAAGTGTGTTCAACGATAAGTTCGTGGATCAGCCCGGCGATACCTTCATCGGTGGGCTCAATCTTCTTGGCTTCACTGGCGGTAAGCACGACATTGGAAATATTCTTTACCTTGGTCGGGCTGCCGGCAAGTCCGGTTCTTGAACGGTCGGCTTCAACAAATTCCGCACTCCATTCCTTGATAAGCAAGCCTCTTTCTTCCAGCTTCCTGAGTTCCGCCGCAATCGCATCGGAGTCGGCGTAATCTTCTTCGGCATGAGCCTTGGATACTTCAGAAGGAGTTTTGGCCTTTTTGAATTTCATGATCTTTTTGGCCGCCATCGGACGGGGATTATTGCCGTCAATCACGGTCAGCAGGGCCGGAAGCGGAGAACGCAGAACTTCATGACCGCCCTCAATCGCCCGGCGGACAGTCACCTTGCCGTCAGCCAGCTCAACCACATCTTCAACATAGCACAGCTGAGGTATGCTGAGTTTTTCCGCCAGCTGCGGTCCAACCTGGGCGGTATCTCCGTCAATCGCCTGACGGCCGCAGAGAATAAGATCGTATTTGCCATACTTTCTGGCACAGCAGCTCAAAGCATAGCTGGTTGCCAGCGTATCGGCACCGGCAAATGCACGGTCGGTCAGCAAAATACCTTCGTCCGCACCGCGGTAAAGCGATGCCCGGAGCACATCAGCCGCGCTGGGCGGCCCCATGGTGGCCACCGCCACTTTGACACCGTAACGATCCTTGAGCTGCAACGCCAGCTCCAATGCATTAAGATCTTCCGGATTGAAAATTGCCGGCAGAGCGGCCCGGTTTACCGTACCCTGCGGCGTCATCGCGTCGCCGGAAATATTCTGGGTGTCCGGCACCTGCTTGACAAATACCAATACTGTATAGCTCACAATTCTTTTCTCCTGTTTATATGGATATTCAGACTATTTAAACTGTACGACTATTTTATAATATAACATGCCGGAACTGTTTTTTCAAGTCCGGAGCTCATTATTCTGCGGCTTCCGCTTCAGCCGGCTCCTCCTGCGTCTTGGCTTTTTTCACCGTCTTCCTGAAGCGGATTCCAACAATATCAATACTGGTGGAACGGGTGGCGCGGGCAAGGAAACTGTCCTTGCCTTCTTCCAGTTCTTTCAGCTCCTTTTTAAAGGCATCTACAACGCGTCCGGATTTTTCCAGACGGCCGATCAATTTATTGAATAAAGCCAGATATCCCGCATATTTAGCTTCCGCCGCGGCAAGAACGGCATCAGGGGCGGCGTCAGATCTGACAACTTTATTAAAAGTACGGTCAAGCTCGCGAAGCTCCTTGCGTTCGCTCCGGGTCATCTCCCGGGTGAACATGCTCATATCAAACTTCAGCCGTTTCATTGGTTTGGAAACCGTTTTTTCCTCACTATCTTTGTCATTGTCTCCGCCCTTTTCCGCTGCTTTCTTCCCGGCCGGAGCTTTCTGTTTCTTTTCCGGACGGGCTTTGCCGTCATCATCACCGGTCTGAGCGGCAGTCAGCAGCGTACCGCAGCAGAACATCACCAGAACGGCAGCTGTCGCCCGGCTGAATAATTTAGTCATACTCAATTTCTCTCTCCGCAAATGTTATAATAATATTGAATTTATATTTACAGTTCAGCAACGGCAATCATCCGGTTCAATTCCTCTATGGACCAAAGCCCTGCCGACCGTTTTTTCTGATTTTTTATCAATCCAGAAAAATCTCTGCGCCAGGCTCAATCCTGGTAATGCCGTGCCGGGAAACATAATCTCTGACATCTTCGGCATCGGCCATCTTCCGGACGGACAACTCCACCCGGGCCAGAGGTTCGCCATCTGCGCCGAAGGGGAAATCCACGCCTGCCGATTTAAGCATCGCGGCATTTTTTGATAATATCATCCGGCGGCTGCTTTCCACCGAATCCACCCCGGAGGCATTTTTCACCGGAGCAAAAACATCTTCCCGCACCGCCTCCATGACCATAGTTTTTTCTGCCAGAGACAATGCATCGAAAATAAAGGTTTCCAGCTTGACCGCATTGGGGGTTTCCGGCTTCACCAATTCTCCGCAGTCATTTACAAACGGCACCTTCTTATCTGCCCGGTGGTAAGGCAATTTCAATTCCCCTCCAGCCGTCAGCCGTTCCACAAAATCCCGGCTGATAACGTGGATTGCCGGACTTCCGGCCACAAAACGCAAACTTCCGTCCGGATTACGGCTTTCCGCCAGTTCTGCCGGCAGATCACTGTATTCAATGATGGCAAGTTTGCCGTCCGCAATACAGAAATTGCCCAGTTTTTCAAACGGACCGGTCTTGGACAGCGTTATCGCGCTCATCTCGGAATTTTCCAGCACATGAAGCCCGATAAAGCGGTGATCACCCATGGGGGCAAGAGGATTATCCACCTGGAAATAAGAGAGATATTTCACCCCGTCTGCCTTCATTTTATCCAGTGCTCCGGAACGGCGCAGTGCCAGAAGTGTGCCGCCGTGTCCATCCGGGGAAAGAGACAGCGAATTCTTTGAGCCCAGAAGCAGTTTCCCATCATATCCCACCGCCGGCATCGTCCCCTGGGTAAAGAAAAACACCTGCGCCTCATCCAGTCCGAAAAATTTATTTTCCCGGAAAAAATCCACCGTCTGGGCATGATTTACCACACTGGTCATAATGTACCAGGAAAATTTCCGGCCGCTTTTCTCCCCCAGCCGGGCAATCCGGCCGGCAAAGATTTCAAACAGGCTTTTTCCAGTCACCGGGGCAATCGGAAATGTTCCCTTGGGTCCGTCGTATCCCAACCGGGTTCCCTGGCCGCCGGCAACAGTAAGAAATGCCACCTTCCCGGCATCCAGCATTTCCTTTCCTTTTTCCTCCGCCCGGCGGTAATAGTCAGCCTCCGCTTCAGAGCGGGGATTAACCGGGAAAAATGGTGCTGGATCAAGTTTTTCCGGCAGTTTGAAGTCCGGTTTTTTCAGCACATAATCTTTTATCAGCCGATCCAGCGAGGCAAAATCCAGCTCCTCCAGCTGGCCAAGCAGTTTCTTGCGCCCGCACCCGTCCAGTTCATCAAAAAAACGCAACACCTGCAGCTGACCGTAACGGGTCAGAACATCCTTGAGTTCATCCATATTCATCTGCCGTATTCTCCACGATTTAGTTCAGCTATAATATACTGCGCACAAATACTTTTTTCAAACTCTTTCCGGTGAAACCCGGCGTCTTCCGGCAAACCATTCCGCGATGCCGCCGGACAATGCCAGAATGTAGATACCCAGGCACAATATGCTGAACCAGTCGCCGTAACGGTTGAAAAAAGTAGGTTCCGCTTTTTCCGGTGCCCGGAAATATACTTTGGCAAATCCCCTGCCCCGCCGGACTTCCGGGCGTTCCGTACCGGGGACTTCCAATATCTGTTCAATCTTCCCGCGGGGGGTTATCACACAGCTGCCGCCGTTGTTGCCGGTGCGGACAAAGTAAAGATTGCACTCGATTGCACGCATAATGGAATTGGCCAGATGCTGTTCCGGTTCGGAACTGACCGGATACCAGGCATCATTGGTTATCGTAGCCAGGAAATTCGCCCCCCGCCGCACCTCCTCACGGGGAACATAGGGAAAAACATCTTCAAAGCAAACCATCATTCCGGCACGGGCCCGGCCGGGAACCGCCTCCAGCGGAGTAAACGATCTGCCGCCAACCAGGTCACGGTCCATATCAATGTATTTTACAATGAATTCCGGCAGCCAGGAGCGGAAAGGGACATATTCCCCGAAAGGCACCCGGTGTACTTTATCAAACCTTCCTTCCGGACGGGCAGTTTCATTCAGCAGAAGCGCAGTATTGGTCAGGCCCAGCACCCGGTCACGGGCAGGAGAAAGGGCAAAATCCAGAGTGCCGATTATCATGCGCTGGGAGTTATTGTAAATTATTTCCCCAAGTTCATTGCGGTAACGCGCCGAAAACGGAATGTTGGCAAAAAAAGGATACGGCACTGCCGTCTCCGGCCAGAAAATAATGTCCGGCTTTTCTTTCACCATTTTCCGGGTAAGGTCAAGATATATTTCCAACGCCTCTTCCGCCTGGGATTCATCCGCGTTGCGCCGCTGGGAAATATCCCCCTGCACCAGACCGGCACTGAAAACCGGAGCATCTTCCGGAAATTCCGGATGCAGCAATATTCCCATGCCGAGCATCGCCGCTCCCGCCGCCAGAGAAAAAATCAACCCCTTCCAGCTTCTCCGGCATACCGCCAACCCCAGAGCCATTCCCCACCAGGCCAGCACAAAACTTACCCCCGCCCCGCCGGTAGTCGAACAGAGAAAAAGTAATTCACTGTGACGCCACAGCGCGGCGGAAAGAAAGTTCCACGGCAGCATGTAACTTCTGGCATATTCGTAGACCGCCACATATCCCGCCGCCGCCAGCGCGGCAAATGCCGCTTCACGCCACCAGGGCACGCGACAGAGATTTTCCGCCTCAAATCCCTGCATTCTGACTTGCCGCGGGAAAAAAAGCTGATTGCTCAAAAATGCCGCCGAACCGCCCCAAACCCCGGCAAATACCGCCATAACCGGAGCTAATAAAAACGGTATTGCCGGATGTATTTCCCTGAGCCAGAAAAAACTGATCGCCGTCCACACTGCCGACCAGACGTAAATCAGTGCAAATGCCCGCCATATCCTCCGGCGGAAAAACAGCATCATCGCCAATGCCATTGCCGGCAGAACTGCCCAGGCCTGGTTGAAAGGGGCAAACGCCAGCGCACAAATTGCCCCCCCTGCCGCGGCAAAAGCAAACTCAATTACAGTTCCGGCGGCCGACACCCTCCATTTTTCATTCAACTTTCCCGCAGGAAGAAAATATTCAAGTATCATTTGATTTTTACCGGTTTGCATTTGAAAAAAACAACAATCCGGTGTAATTTACCACTGTTTCTAACATTTTGAAAGTCTGGTAAATTATGAAATCAACAAATTTTCGCAAATTTGACCATCTGGTTATTGGAAGCGGTCTCGCGGGACTTGCCAGCGCACTTTACCTCGCCCGTTCCGGCCGCAGTGTCGCCGTGGTTACAAAACTCACCATTGATGAATGCAATACCGCTCATGCCCAGGGCGGCGTCGCCTGCGTGGTGGACGCGCTGGACAGTTTTGATGAACACGTTCAGGATACGCTCTATGCCGGAGCCGGCCTCTGCCGGGAAGATGCGGTAAGAGCTATCGTTGAAGCCGCCCCGGACGCCATAAATGACCTGATTGAACTGGGGGCGAAATTCACCACCCGGGGAGAAATGGGTCTCAAAGATGACAAGGATGAATATGACCTCGGACGCGAAGGAGGTCATACCAAAAGAAGAATTCTTCATGCCGGAGATATCACCGGGGCGGAAATAGAGCGCGCCATGGTGGAAAGCTGCCGCAAAATGCCTAATATCACGGTTTTTGAATATCACTTTGCCATCGACCTTATTGTTACCAAAAGGCTCGGACTGAAAGGCGAAAACCGCTGTCTCGGAGCTTATGTGCTGGATGTTAAAAATCAGCGGGTTATCAGTTTTCTGGCCGATTCCACCACCCTCGCCTGCGGCGGAGCAGGAAAGGTTTACCTCTATACCAGCAACCCCGATGTCGCCTGCGGCGCGGGAATTGCCATGGGATACCGGGCAGGAGCGGAAATCGCCAATATGGAATTCATTCAGTTCCATCCCACCATTCTCTACCATCCGCGGGAACGCTCCTTCCTGATCAGTGAAGCGGTCCGCGGAGAAGGTGCCATTCTCAAGTGCCGCCAGAGCGACGGCACCATACGGGAATTCATGGATAAATACCACCCCATGAAGAGCCTCGCCCCCCGCGACGTGGTGGCCAGAGCCATTGATAACGAAATGAAACGCACCGGGGCGGAATGCGTTTACCTGGACATCACCCACAAGAGTAAAGAATTTCTGATGCGGAGATTTCCCAATATTTACGAAAAGGTTCTCTCCATCGGCGTGGATATGAGCAAAGATCTTATCCCGGTGGTTCCGGCGGCTCACTATGTCTGCGGCGGGGTGAAAACCGATGTCCGCGGCAGAACCGGAATTGAGGGGCTTTACGCCGCCGGAGAAACCGGTTGCACCGGTCTGCACGGCGCAAACCGCCTGGCCAGCAACAGTTTGCTTGAAGCTATTGTAGTGGCGAAATTCTCCGCCGCCGATATCAATGAAAATATTGAAACCTTGCGCAAAAACCGTCCCGCTTCACTTGAGGGCATCCACTGGTACAGCGGCAACGCCGCCGATTCCGATGAACGGGTGGTTATCAGCCACAACTGGGAGGAA
>CASECL010000302.1 GCA_949286445.1 uncultured bacterium
ATACGCTGGGATTTGCCATGCAGTCCATGCTGGCTGGACGGGGATGGCCGATCAACCTGCTGCGGATTTCACCGGATGGGGAAAAGGCGTACTTTATGCCGACCGGAATGGTTTTTGACTTCTACCGCCACCGGCACGGACAGGAACTTCTGGCCATGGAACCGGTTGGAGTTACAGATCACTACACGCTGGAACTTCAGGCCGGACACTCCAATATCTGCGGCAGAATAGCTTTTATTGATGCGGCAGTCACCCGTTCCCCCAAAGATGAAAATGGAAACGGCAGACTTTTTATCCATGTCGTCAACCGGGATGGCAAAAACCGCCGCACTGCCATATTTGATTTAAACAGCCTTGAAATAAAAAACAGTTCCGCTCAATGGTATCTGATGCGGGAAAAAACAGCCTCGCCAAATTCACCGGAATTAACGGCGGTGGAAGATAAAGGACTACTGAACATTGCTTCCGGAGAACTGAAATTTGACGCTCCTCCGGGAAGCATATCAATTCTGGAGATAAAATTATGAGTTTTCTGCCGGTTTGCCGGGAAGATATGATTAAACAGAATATTGATGAACTTGATATTCTGCTGATTACCGGGGATGCCTATGTTGATCATCCCAGTTTCGGTGTTTCACTGATTGGTCGGCTGCTGCAAAGCCGGGGATATAAGGTCGGCTTGATCGCCCAGCCGGACTGGAAAGATCCGGAGTCACTGAAAATTATGGGCCGCCCCCGGCTGGGTGTCGGAGTAACCTCCGGGAATATGGATTCAATGGTAAATCTTTACACCGTTGCCCGGCGGCTTCGCAAAGAAGATGCTTACAGCGAAAACGGCGATCCCGGAAAACGTCCGCCGCATGCGCTTACGGTTTACGCCCAGCTGGTGAAAAAGGCTTTCCCGGGGATATTTGTTGTGCTGGGAGGCATGGAAGCAAGCCTCCGCCGGGTGGCGCATTATGATTACTGGCAGGACAAAATGAAAATGTCCGTACTGGTGGATTCCAAGGCGGATATTCTCTGTTTCGGAATGGGTGAAAAACCCATGCCGGAAATCTTCCGCCGGGTGGAAAAAGGCGAAAGCCTGCGCGGCATCAGAGGTACTGCAGTTTTTCTGGGCAAAAAAGAAAGTGAGAGTTTTTCCGCCGACGAAAATACGGTTTTCCTGCCGTCCTGGGAGGAAATGGTTTCCAACCGGGACGCACTGATGACGGAAACCAAAATTGTTGAACGGGAAATGAATCCATTCCGGGGAAAACGTCTAGTTCAGAAATACAATGACCGGCTGCTGGTAATTGAGCCGCCGCCGGAGCCGTTGAGCAGCAAAGAACTGGATTTTGTTCACACCCTGCCTTATGAGAGAAAACCGCATCCCGAATATTCCGGGAGAGTACCGGCATTTGAAACCATAAGAGATTCCATTCAATCCATCCGCGGCTGTCCCGGCGGATGCGCTTTCTGCGGACTGGTGGTGCATCAGGGCAGACTGGTAATGAGCCGGAGCGAGAAATCAATCCTTGAAGAAATAAAGATGTTGACCGAATCTCCGGATTTTCACGGCACCATCAGCGACATCGGAGGTGCGGCGGGAAATATTTTCGGAAGTGTGCAGAAAAAAGAATTCTGTGAAAAATGTCAGCGTTCCAGCTGTCTTTTTCCCCGCCCCTGCCCTAACTATCAGTGCGACGGCAAACGCATGGCTGAACTGTTGCGCAAAGCCCGCAAAATGCCGGGGGTAAAACATGTTCACATCAATTCCGGTGTCCGGCTTGATCTGGCGTTGCGCCAGGAGGAACTGCTCCACGAAATCATCGCCCACCATGTATCCGGACATTTGAAAGTAGCTCCGGAACACCTCAGCGATAAAGTATTGAAATTGATGCGCAAAAACCCGGCGGCAGACTTTTACCGCTTCAAGGAGGTCTTTGAGAGAGAAAGCAAACGCGTGGGCAAAGAGCAGTATATTATTCCTCTTTTTATCTCCAATTTCCCCGGCTGTACCGCGGAAGATATGAAAACTCTGGACGCATTTCTGGATCGTGAACACTGGAGTTTGCAACAGGTTCAGGATTATATTCCCCTGCCCATGACCATGGGTGCGGCCATGTATTATACCGGAAAAACCCCGGAGGGTGAACCCATTCCGGTAAACCGGGGGCTGGCGGAACGCCGTCCCCAGATCAGTGCGTTGAAGCGGGACCGTTCCCGCCGCGGCGGATTTAACGGTAAACCGCACGAAAACAATTTCCGGAAACCGGGTCAGAAACGCCGTTACCCCGCCGCCGGGGGAAAATCCGGAAACCGGGGAAAAAATTGATCTGCCGGTAAAAAATATCGCCGCCCGGAAAAAGATAATATGAAAAAAGCCGCCGTTATTACTGAAAAAATTCATGATTTTCAAAATTTCATGGCCGGATACCATTCTGCCGTCTGGCTGGCAGGATGTTCCGGCGGAGCGGACAGCTGCGCCCTGCTGCTCCTGTTAAAGGAGGCGGCTGAGCTGGAAAAAGCCAAGTTGAAGTGTGTCTATTTTGAACACCATCTCAGGGGAAGCGAAGGAGAAAAAGACGGGGATTTTGTTCAGGAACTCTGCCGGAAAAATAATATCCCCTTTCAAAAGATTGAGCTTGATTTATCCGGTTCTTCCGGGAGCATTGAAGCCGCCGCCAGAGAAGCGCGGTTAGCCGGTTGGAAAAAACTGAGCGGGGAAAATCATGGTGCGGCCGTTATTCTTGCCCACCATGCCGGGGATCGGAGAGAAAACCTGATTCTCCGGTTGATGCGGGGGGCAAATGTGTCCGGATTGACTTCATTGCGGAAAACTGCTTATGTAAATGGAATACTGATTCTGCGGCCGCTGCTTGATTTCGAGCGCAGTGAACTGGAAGAATTTCTGCATTCCCGCGGAGTGGAAGACTGGCGGAATGACTGGAGCAATGCAGATGAAAATTATGACCGTAATTTCATCCGCAACACCTTTTTCAGACGTTTTCCGGGGAAAAGATTTGACCGTGCCATACAATCGCTGACCATAGACGCAGATTTTATTGAAACCATGGCGGAAAGGGAGCGGCATTTCTTTAAAGACAAAGATGCCGTTCCCGCCGCAGAATGGCTGCGCCTGCATCCGGCACTGCGCCACCGGGTACTGCGGCATTACCTTTCCGGTAAACTGGGATCGGATTTTCTGCCGGGAAATATTTTCTGCGGTAAATTCAACGACCTGATTTCCGGAAAGTTAAAGGAGCTTCCAATTCCGGACAGCAGTTTTGTCCTGTGCCGAAAAGAGGATAATATTGCAGTAATTCAAAAACCGGAAACCGCCCCTCCCGTACCGGAAAAAACCGGCAACTGGCAGGATGGTGAACTGAATGATTTTTTTGATTTTAAAACCGTTCCGGATTACCGGATTGTAAAACTCCCTCCGGATCAGGCGGCATTTTCACTGGAATTATTTCCCCGGAGACTGGAATATTCCCCGCCGCGCCCGGGAGAAAAAATGCGGGTTTTTCCGTCCGGAAGAGAGGAAAAACTGAAAAAATTGCGGATCGATGCCAAAGCTCCCCCGGGTTATCCGGTTCTGCGCAATGCCGATACCGGCGAAGTGCTCTGGTATCCGGGCGTAAGACACAGTAATGCGGCACTGCCGGAAAACGGATCGGAAGCAGTTATTTTGTCATTAAAAATGCTTGACAAACCGCTTGAGTGATGCTATATTCTCTGCATAAAAAACAATTAATTAAAGTATAGAGCACTTTTTATGAAATATGATGTGGTAATAGGTCTTGAGGTACATATCCAGCTGCGTACCAAAAGCAAAATGTTCTGTTCCTGCGCCAACCGCTTCGGAGCGGAGCCGAACACGCTGACCTGCCCGGTCTGCATGGGGTATCCCGGGGTGCTGCCGGTACCCAACCATGAGGCAATATTAAAGACAGTCAAGGCAGGTTTGCTGACCGATTGCCGGATTGCGAAATTCAGCAAATTTGACCGGAAAAGTTATTTCTATCCCGACATGACCAAAAATTACCAGATCTCCCAGTATGATCTGCCTTTCTGCGAACACGGTCATGTGAAAATCGGTGGAAAAGGATTCTCCGGAGCGGAAATCCCGGAAAAAGAGATTGGTTTGACCCGTATTCACCTGGAAGAAGACGCGGCAAAACTTCTGCATCACCGCGGAGCTTCCGGAGGAGATTACAACCGGGCCGGAGTGCCGCTGATGGAGCTGGTAAGCGAGCCGGAAATCAAGAGCGCAGATGAGGCATATTGTTATCTGACCCGGCTGAAAGAAACCATGCAGTTCGGCGATATCTCCGACTGCGATGCCGAAAAGGGGCAGATGCGCTGCGATGTGAATATCTCCCTGCGTCCGGTGGGGCAGAAGGAATTCGGTGTAAAAATCGAGCTGAAAAATCTCAACAGCTTCCGCGCCGTACACCGCGCAATCGAATATGAAATCTGGCGTCAGAGTGAAATGCTTGACCGGGGTGAAAAAATTTATCAGGAGACCCGGGGGTGGAATGACGATCAGGGAGAAAGTTACCTGATGCGCCGCAAAGAAGCCGCCCATGACTACCGCTATTTTCCCGATCCGGATCTGATGCCGGTGGTGTTTACCGATGAGGAAATTGAAGCCATACGCCAGTCATTGCCGGAACGTCCGGCGGAAAAACGGGCGCGTTACCAGAGTGAATTATCCCTGACTGCCTACGATGCGGAGGTATTGACTTCATCACCGGAACTTGCCGCCTATTTTGAGCAGACGGCAGGAAAAGTGAAAAATACCAAGGCCGCCGCCAACTGGATTATCGGTGAGCTGCTGCGTGAACTCAATGACCGTTCCATGGCACTGGCTGATTGTCCGGTATCTCCGGAAAAATTCGCCGCACTGGTAAATCTGGTGGATGCAAAAACTATCAATGGCGGCGCAGGCAAAGAAGTTCTGGCAGAACTTTTTGTCTCTGACGCAACTCCGGATGAAATCGTCAAAGCCAAAGGCCTGGCACAGGTAAGCGACAGCAGCGTGATTGAAGAATTTGTCAATCAGGTTATCGCCGGAAATCCGGCTCAGGTGGAACAGTACAAAAACGGCAATGCAAAAGTACTCCAGTTCCTGGTGGGCCAGGTGATGAAAGCCAGCCGCGGCAAGGCAAATCCGCAGTTGGCAGTAAGTTTATTGAAGTCAAAATTGGACTAAGAGTTTTTCTGTACCAACCAATACAATCAAAAATACCATAATCAAACCAAAACAGAGAGGAAGATATATGGCAAAAAAAATGCAGACCATCGACGGCAATTACGCCGCCGCGTACGTAGCGTACGCCTTCAGTGAGGTGGCGGCAATTTACCCGATCACCCCGTCTTCAACCATGGGTGAATACGCCGACAGCTGGGCCAGCGTGGGCATGAAGAACATGTTCGGTCAGAAAGTCGATGTGGTGGAAATGCAGTCTGAGGCCGGTGCGGCCGGTGCGGTTCACGGGTCATTGAGCGCAGGTGCGCTGACCACCACCTTCACCGCTTCACAGGGATTGCTGCTGATGATCCCGAA
>CASECL010000303.1 GCA_949286445.1 uncultured bacterium
CTGGAACGTATTCAGGGAGCAATGGTGTCCGATCAGAATATCCGCCGGGTGGTGGACTTTGTTTCAGCCCAGGCTCCGCAGAAATTCAACAGCCAGGTGGTTGCAGAAGAACAGGAAGAGCCGGAAAATGCTAAAAATAAGCGGTGCAACGGCGGTGGCGGCGGAGATTTTGACGATGACGGTTTTGCTGACGGAAACGGGCAGAGTAATCTGCCGGATATTACCCGGCTTGCCAGAAAATATATGACCGTTGACGATGATGACAATGTCAGAATGGCATTGGAAATCATTATCGGAGAAGGCAAAATAAGTACCAGTTACCTGCAGCGACGGCTGGGAATCGGCTATAACCGGGCGGCGGAAATCATTGATAAACTGGAAAAACGCGGCGTAGTGTCCGCTCCGCTTCCCGGAGGCAGCAAAAGAGAAATTTTAATCACCGATGCATTGGAGGTTAATAGTGACGAACAGTGAAGCGGAAAAAGGCACCGGAAACTCAACTCCTCCGCTTTTCAGCGAAGGCAGGGAGAATAATCCGGTCCGGACAGAAAGTGAAATTATCCCTGATTTGGGATCATTGTTTGCTCCGGAACCCAAGCCTGTCCAGCGGGAAAATCCGGATAATGTCAGTTCCGGCTCATATGATGCCCCGGATGAAAATTCAATTCAGACAGCGGCCGCAGTTAATACAGAGAAAAATGAACCGGAAAAAACTGTTGATCCGGCGGAAGACATGACTTGCTCCGACAGTTATGACGGCAACGCATCAGAAACCGCGGCCGTGGAAACTGCACAACCAGAAGTCAGTCCGGATTTTGAAAATAATCCCCCCGCACAGTCAGAAATTATGCCGGTTGCAGACAGCACGGTTACCGCCGCGGCGTTCATGCTGAACAATGAGGGAAAACCTGCCTCCGCACCTCAACCGGCAGTTGAAGCAAACCCCGTGGTCCCTCAGCCGCAGAATGTCACGGAGGATAAACCGGATTATTCCCGATTTACCTCTGCCGCGGCAGGGAAAATTCCGGAATTGCCGGCAAAGTTCAAAGATCCGGAAGCAATAGGCAGGTGTTCGTTCGGAGAAACGGTGCGTGAATTGCGGGAGATTTCCGGTTATTCACTGCGCCAGCTCGCGGAATTGACCAAAATCCGCGAAACCTATCTTCTGGCACTGGAAGAAGAAGATTTTGATACCCTGCCGCCATTGATTTATATCATTGCCTATCTGAGACAGCTGGCTAAATTTTATCAGCTCAGCAATGAAGTTTCCGATGCCCTCACCGCGGAATTGCGCAGTCATCTGGAGTATGAAAAACCGGAAAATGCGGCAAAGCAGGTCATCGGCACAGAAAAAAATGAGGAAAACGACCGCATTTTAAGAAAAATTATTATCAGCATAATTTCCATCGGAGTTCTCATTCTGCTGATCGTTGGAATCATTATTTTCCTGCTGCTCCGGCCGTCAGCTGAAAAAGATGCTACGCCGAGGCATTTTGATCCGGCGGTACTGCGTTCCGTTGTCGGTCCGGCAAATATCACCCCGCTTCAGCTCAAGGAGTAAAGCGTGTACTTTTACCATGGTAACCGGCAGGATCTGAAAAATCCTGCCTTTTTTATTTTCTATGCTGTTAACTTTTGACCATAAAACAAATTACACTTCAGCCTGTTGAAATGAGAGACTGATTGCCATTTCCAGCACATCGGCAGCTGATTTTCCAGCCGGAACGACAATACAAAAAAACAGAACCGACAGCCGTACAATGGCCGGGATATGAAAAAAAAACATTTTTTGAGTGGCTGTCAAAAGCTAAACAGCTTGAATTTTACATTTTTTGAGCTATTGTATATCCCGTGTATAATATACCGAAAAATTAGGAAAGGTTTTTCATCATGACACATACTATTTCCGTACTGGTGGCAAATAAGTTCGGCGTGCTGGCCAGAGTGGCCGGATTGTTCAGCGGCCGCGGCTACAATATAGCAAGTTTGACAGTAAATCCCACCATGGATTCGAATGTATCCAAAATGACCATTGTCACCAATGGCGATGACGCAGTTCTGGAACAGATCGATAAACAGCTGCGTAAACTGGTTGATGTTATCGAAGTACAGGATTTGACCGGCGGTAATTTCATTGAGCGTGAAATCGCCCTCTTCAAAATCGCCGCTGAAACTCCGGAACAGAAGCACCGGGTGATCAGCCTGATTGAACTTTTTGCCGGAAAATTTGTCTGCGTATCACCGGAATCAATCGGTGTTGAGATTACCGGCTCATCGGTGAAAATTGACGATTTTATCAAAATGCTTAACGGCTGGACCGTTCTGGAAATGGCCCGCAGCGGCCGGGTGGCAATTGAGAAAAACTGAGTGATGCGGCAACCGTTGATACCTGCCAAATAAAATATTTTCCACCGAATGAATTATGGAATACCAGGCTGTTTCCAAACTTAACTTGTATTTGAAAGTTACAGGCCGGCGTCCTGACGGCTATCATTGTATTGAGAGCGTTTTTGTGCCGGTCGATTTTGTGACGGATAAAATCAGTCTGGAATTTTCTGAAAACGGAGAAAGCTGCTGTGTATGTTGTCCGCCGATACTGCCGGAAGGAGAAAAAAATCTGGCGGTAAGAGCGGCACTGGAATATTTTAAAGCCACCGGTATTGATGGAGCGGTAAAAATCAAATTAAAGAAGAATATTCCTCTGGCCGCCGGAATGGGAGGCGGCAGCAGTGATGCCGCGGCGGTTTTACTGCTGCTGGAAAAACGTTTTTCCGCACTTGGAGAAGGCAGATTGCATGATATCGCGCTCCGCCTCGGAGCGGATGTGCCGTTCTTCCTCAATCCCGGAGCAGCTGATGTCAAAGGCATCGGAGAAGATATTAAAATTCTGGATTTCCCGGTTCCGGAAATTCCGCTTCTGGTGGTAAATCCGCTGTTTCCGGTTTCCGCGGCCTGGGCATATTGCAATCTGGAATCAGAGTGTAAACAGCCGGATAAAACCAATCGGAAAGAAGCCGTGATTGATGCATTGAGAGAACAGGACTGGGAAAAACTCGCCGCCAATATACATAATGATCTTGCCCGTCCTTTATACCGCAAATTTCCGCTTCTTTCACTTTTGCGGGACTTTATGGAAAGCAACGGAGCAATGCGTTCAGAAATAACCGGCAGCGGTCCGACACTTTACGCGCTGCTTAAGCCGGAAACCGCCGCGCCGGAAATGGAATACCGGCTGAAAGAAAAATTCGGAGAAAATTCAATCCGGTGTTTTTACGCTGGAAAAAATAAAATATAAGTTAAAATACTTGAGGATATTATCATGTCAGAAAATCATGGCTGTTCAGGGAACTGTGAGACCTGTTCTTCAAAAGACCGGGAAAATGAAGAAGATTGCCGGATAAAGCGTGCTTTATCAAAAATAAAACACCAGATCGTAGTTATGTCCGGCAAAGGCGGTGTGGGAAAAAGCACCGTAGCAGTAAACTTAGCCTTTTCACTGGCAAAACAGGGACTTAAAGTAGGTCTGCTGGATGTGGACGTCCACGGCCCCAGCGTCCCCCGTATGCTGGGACTGGAAGAAGCCCGCCCGGCAAGCGAAGACAATATGCTTCTTCCGGTGGAACTCGGCGGCTTGAAGGTCGTTTCAATCGGTTTTCTGCTTGAAAACCGGGATGATGCGGTAATCTGGCGCGGACCGATGAAAATAGGTGTCATCCGTCAGCTATTTTCTGAAGTAAAGTGGGGTGACCTCGACTATCTGGTTATCGACTGTCCTCCCGGCACCGGAGATGAACCGCTTACAGTTTGTCAGCTGCTTGCCGGAACCGGAAGTGCCGTACTGGTGACCACCCCGCAGCAGGTCGCGGCAGAAGATGTGGCAAAATCCATCAATTTTTGTTCGCAACTTAATTTCCCGATTCTGGGGATCATAGAAAACATGAGTCTGTTTGTCTGCCCGAAGTGCGGTGAAGTTACTGAAATATTCGCCAGCGGCGCAGGTGAGGAACTGGCAAAAAAATATAATTTGAAACTGTTGGCAAAAATCCCCATCGAACCGGCAGTAAGCCGCGGCGGAGATGCCGGGGAACCTTTCACCAGAGATGAGGATTCCTCGCCGGCAGCAAAGGCCTTTTCCGCGGCAGTAACAGAAATAATTTCCGCGGTGGAAAAATAACAGCGGGGTTTATTGAAGTATTTTTTGACTTTAAACAAATAACTTGAACCTACAAAAAAAACAGTTTGGAGAGAGAAGATGGATTTTCCGAAAGATTTTCTCTGGGGGGCCGCCACTGCGTCATTTCAGGTGGAGGGGTACCCGGAAGCCGATGGAGCCGGAGAAAGCAACTGGCTGCATTTCTGCCGTCAGAGAGGCCGCATTGCCAATGATGATATTCCGGATATTGCCCCCGGGCAGTTTATCCACTACAAGGAAGATGTCAAAATCATGCGCGATATCGGGGTGAAAGCCTACCGGATGAGCCTTTCATGGAGCAGAATTTTCCCCAATGGCGACGGAAAAATCAATCCCAAAGGCTTTGATTACTATGACCGCATGGTCAATGAACTGCTGGAAAACGGAATTCAACCCTGGATAACATTCTTTCACTGGGATATGCCACAGTCGCTGGAAGACCGCTTCGGCGGCTGGAGAAGCAAGGATGTCTGCAAAATTTTCGGTGATTATGTCAGTGCTGCGGCGGCTCATCTGAGTGACCGGGTGACTAATTTTTTCACCGTCAATGAAATACCCTGTTTCACCTCTGCCGGGTATGGCAGCGGAACTTTTGCTCCCGGTCTGAAACTGGGGCGTAAAGAGGTAAATCAAACCATTTACAATGGCTGCCTTGCTCACGGTTATGCCATGACCGCGGCAAGAGCGGCGGCAAAACAGCCGATCAGCATCGGCCTGGTGGATAACTGCGACGGCTTCATGCCGGTTATCGCCACAGAGGAAAACATCAATGCCGCGCGCAAAGCATTCCGGCTGGAAAACTCAGACCGGCTCACGCTGATCAGAGAAGGTAAATTCACCCCGGAATACGTTAAAGCCACCGGAGAATATATGCCGGAATACACGGATGAAGAACTCAAAATGATTTCCACCCCGATGGATTTCCAGGGTGTAAACCTTTATGCACCAAATTATGTTATGGCGGATAAAAATTCTGAACGCGGCTACCGTATCGTACCCTTCAGTTCGTCACATCCGGTTATGTCGATGCCCTGGCTTAAATTTGATCCGCAGATTATTTACTATGTCAGCCGCTTTATTTCCGAACTCTGGCCGACTCCGGCAATCTATGTTACGGAAAACGGCTGCGCGGCAGAAGATAAATTTGATCTGGATGGAGAAGTTTATGATACCGACCGTACCATGTATCTGCGTGAACATTTCCGCAGTGCCGCCCGGGCGGTAAAGGAAAATTATCCCTTGAAAGGATACTTTGTCTGGAGTTTGCTGGACAATTTCGAATGGGCCTGCGGCTTCGAAAAACGTTTTGGAATTGTGTATGTCAATTATCATGACCTCAGCCGTACACCCAAACTCAGTGCGAAATATTACCGTGAAGTAATCCGGACCGGCAACGCAGTTTAATCCGGCGTTATTCTGAACCGGTATTGTTTTACTCCGGATGGAAGCATGAGTATCCCATCCGGAGTATTTTTTACTACAGGGTATCGCAATTTTACGGTTGACTTTTACACAAACACAGAAAATATTTTTTCTGCCCCGGAAAGGAAATCCGGCAAGACGTTTTCCGCCTTATAACACAATGCAGGGATTTTGTCAAGTCGCTTTTATGTTTTTTTTGCTAAAAAAAGTTGCGGAAATAATTTGATTTCTTGAAAAAAAGGACTACATTTCTATTCGTGTTCTCCGCATGAAGGCAGAGAGGCTGTTAATAACTTGTTGACAACTTGTTAAAAAAGTGATCTCCGGGGTAGCTAAAACTGCGTAAATCAAGGGAAATAAACAAAGTTACAACTTGAAAAATGCGGCATGGCAGAAAAAACCGGCAGAGGTTTGTGCAACTCGTTGAAAATATGGCAAAAAAACGTTATTTTGAGCTCAAATGAGGGTATGATGACGCTTTTCTCAACCGGATCAGGTGGTTGTAAAATTCCCGGAGTTCCGGACATATTTCAAAAGTTCTCATCTCTGATCGTCTTGATTTTCAGTTGATAACTCCGTTATCTGTTAATAACTTCAGCTGATTGAAGATAAAATTAAGGGGTAAGATGCAGCTGTCAGAAGATACGCTGTGAATATCAGATTTGCGATGTTCCGGTATTGTTGAAAACTTTAATGGACAAGTTTCATTCAAGCATTGACTGCAGGCAAACAGGGCTGTTTGTAGCGGAATACAAACAGTCCCGGGAGAACAAAGGTGATTGATATTTCATGACAGGACTGCCGTGTTGCCATATTGGCGGGAACGGCAGTCTGCCGGGAAATAAATATGCTTTACGTCGTAACATAAATATATAAAAGCATCGGCATAAAGCGCGTTACGGTAAGGAAAAAAGTGAAATAGACTATGGAAGAA
>CASECL010000304.1 GCA_949286445.1 uncultured bacterium
CATTCAGGTGCGTGACCTGGATCAGGCGCGGGTTTTTTACCGTGATGTACTGGGGCTGGGCGAACCGGTGCTGGACAGCAGTTTTGCGGTGGAGTTTACGCTTTCGGATGACTTTGCCGTGGTGCTGGAAAAGACCGAGGCAGTGTGTCTTAATCCTGCCGGAGCGGCGCAATGCTGGATGATGCGTACCGGCAATCTGGCTGAACTTCTGGGCAGATTGAGATCAGAAGAGATCAGATATTACCCGGCAAACCGGCCGGAAGCGGATTATATCCGGGTGAGCGACCCGGAGGGGAATGTGATACTCATTGGCGAATAAGAGTAAATTTCATTGTGCCGGATGCGGCGGCTGCTGCCGCTGGGAGGGGGCGGTGAAACTGCGTGCCGGCGAACCGGAAGAGATTGCGGCGTATTTGAAGATGGATGTTTTTGATTTCACCCGTGATTTCTGCCGGATTACTCCGGACCGGGCGGCGTTGTCGCTGACGGAAAAGGAGGATGGATCGTGTATTTTTCTGATGCCGGACAGCCGCTGCGCCGTAAATCCGGTAAAACCGGCGCAATGCCGTGATTTTCCGGAAAAATGGAATTTCCCCGGCTGGGAAAAACTCTGCCGCGGGGCGGAAAATTTTCCGGGGGAGGAAGCCGGAGACGGGAAGAGATTAGAAAAACAGACAGAGGATGGCAAAATTGAGTTCTGAATTGAATAAAAAAGGCGGAATACTGGTAATTTCCGGTCCCAGCGGGGTGGGAAAGTCCACTTTGGTGGGCAGATTGAGGGAGCGTTTTCCCGGAATTGAGTTTTCCATATCCTGCACCACCCGTCCGCCGCGGGGGACGGAAAAGCACGGAGTGGAATACTATTTTCTGTCAGCAGAAGAATTTGAGCAGCGCAGGGTGAATGGTGAATTTCTGGAGTATGCCGGAGTTTTCGCCAAACGTTACGGCACACTGAAAAGTGAGGTTTTCGGACGGATAGAGCGGGGCGTGGACTGCATACTGGATATTGATGTACAGGGAGCCATGCAGATAAAGGAAAAGTGCGCAGCTGATCCGGAACTCGCCGCGGTAACTGACTTTATTTTTATCGGACCTCCGTCGCTGACTGAATTGGAACGCCGTTTGCGGGACCGGAAAACGGATGCCGAGGAACAGATACTGCTCCGGCTGGAAACGGCAAAAAAAGAGCTGTCATTTTTTCCGGAATATGATTATCTGATCATCAATGATGATTTGGAAAAGGCGGCGGCGGAACTGATTTGCCTGGTGTCTTCGCTGTCATTGCGGGTGGGGCGTTACGACCGGGGAATATTTGACAGGTGAGAGGCTTGAGTCCGGTCTTTGCGGCTGAAGTGCACGGGACAGGTTCACGTCGGGCATGGGCTTGAATAAACAGAACTTGGAAACGTTTTTTCAAATTGGACATCTGCCGGTGGAAACGGGAAAAAGTTGTATTCGGCAAACGGTGTTTATATTTTAAAACAGGCGGTAGGGATTTATGGAAAATGGCAGAAAATTTATTGTGCTTGGTGTTACCGGCGGCATAGCGGCGTACAAATCGGCGCAATTGGTCAGTATGCTGGTGAAAAATGGTTTTGCCGTCCAGGTGATCATGACTGAAAATGCCTGCAGTTTTGTCGGGGAGTTGACCTTCCGGACGCTTTCGCAGCGGCCGGTGGTGCTGGATTTGTGGCACTGCGGGTCCTGGCAGCCGGAACATGTGAAACTGGCGGAAATGGCAGATCTTTTTGTGGTTGCCCCCGCCACGGCAAACTTTGTTGCCAAGATGGCAAACGGTATTGCTGATGATGCTTTAAGCACCTTTGCGGCTACTTTTGAGTGTCCGGCACTGCTGGCTCCGGCAATGAATCCGGCCATGGCGGCAAAAGCCGCCTTTCTGGAAAATGTGGAAAAACTCCGCCGCCGGGGGGTGAATTTTATCGGACCGGAGGAGGGGCATGTGGCATGCGGGGCTTCAGGAAAGGGCCGGATGTCAGAACCGGAAGAAATTTTTCAGACCATAAAGAAACTGATTGGAGATAATTGAGTTATGGGTGATTTCAAATACACCGCTCTTTTTGATGAACATGTGAAGATGGGGGCGAAAACTGCACCGTTTGCCGGCTGGAATATGCCGATAAATTATCCCGGCGGAATATTGGCGGAACATCTTCATACCCGGAAAAAGG
>CASECL010000305.1 GCA_949286445.1 uncultured bacterium
GATATAGTCCATCATTTCGGTTACACCGATATCTTTGGCTGAGCTGGCCGCGAAAACCGGAATAACCCGCTGTGAAAGCACCACCTGCCGCAGACCTTTATCAATTTCTTCTTTGGTAAGACTCTGTCCATCCAGGTAGCGTTCCATAATCTCTTCATCGGTTTCAGCAATGGCGTCAAACCAGAGTGTCCTGGCTTCTTCCACAATGTCGGCAATTTCCGGCGGCGGATTTTCTCCGTAAATTACATCAAAAACGCCGGAAAACCCGGATTCCTTGCCGATGGGGCAGGTAAGTGGAATAACCACGTTTTTGCCATGATTGTGGCGCATTTTCTCCAGCGTGGCGGCAAAATCGGCACGCTCCCGGTCAAGGCGGTTGATTACGCCGAAACGGGGGATTTTAAATTCGCGGGTGAATTTCCATGCTCTGGCGGTGCCGACCTGCGGACCGTCAACCGCGTCAAGTACAACCAGTCCGGCATTGGCCGAACGCATGGCGGAAACGCTTTCGCCGGCATATTCGGCGTATCCGGGAGTATCAATGAAAAAGAATCGGGTATCCTTCCAGTCGCAGTGCAGGGGGGTGGAGTATATGCTGGATTGTTTTTCCTGTTCCTCGGGCATGTAATCGGATATGCTGTTCTTCTGGTCAACGCTCCCGCAGCGGGGAACTGCGCCGGCCTTGAACAGCATGAGATCACAGAGTGAGGTTTTTCCACTGCCGGAGTGCCCGGCAACAACGAATGTGCGACATTGGGAAGCTGTTTTCATACCCGTCCTCTCGGTTTTAAGATTACTAAAAACTGCAGCGCATTGTTGTAATGCACGGCTATATATAGCAGAAAAAATCATCTTTTTCAAGGGGTAAAAAAGCAAAAAAAAAGTTTTTTTCAAAATTTTTTATCCATATTCAGATTTAGCCGGATAGTATTCTGGAGTGTACAGCCTGTGATTTCAGCCGCCGGGAAAATGGTGTATTGCTTTATTGCTTAATGAAGCAAAAGATAATTCCGGTGAGTTTTTTACATTGAATTTTCCCAGCCGCGCAACACTGCAGACCGGGAATAAAAAACGTCAAAAACCGTTGCTGTAAACTTGCTTTTCAGGCAGTTTTGTGGTATATTTACCACAATGGGGGTATGAGGTATGAAAATAATGCAACAGGAGGCATTCTATGGGCAATTACATTTATGTGATGGCGTCGGATGATGTGGTTCCGCCAACTCCGCCGACACCGCCGATTGATGACCCGATCTATTTTGACAGCAAGTTCAAAGACTACGTTGTATATGACGGAGAAAATCTTAAGTTAAGCTCCGGTTTCACCGCGGAGAATACCATGATAAAGCCGGGCGGATGGATGATGGTTCTGGATGGAGCCACGGCATCGGATACTAAGATAGACCAGAGCGCGGTACAGGCTGTTTACGGCGGTGTAGCAGACAATATCTCCTGTTTTTCCGGCGGCTGGCTGCTTTGTGATCTGGGAGGAAAGATTACCGGAGAAGTCAAGCTCGGCGGCACAATGCTGGTGTATTCCAATACCGATGCCTCTGAGGCTGAACTGACTTTTTCCATTGACCAGCGCAAAGAAACTGATCCGGTAATTATTGACAATATGGCAAATATTTCCGGCGGTGATTACTGTGTTTCGGTCAAAGTATCCCAAGAGAGCGGGACTTACAATCTTGCCGGCGGCGTCGATGCCGGTTTTACCTCTCTTACATTGGTGACCACTGCCGGAAAAGAAATTGCTGAGCTCAGTGTTGGAAATACGGTGGAAGTAAACGGCAGAACTTATACCCTCAATCTTGCCGGAGGCACGTTGTCTCTCACCGTCGGAGGGGAAGCACAGAAGGTCGTCGGAGATTTGGACGGCAATGGTCTGGCGGATGTGATGATGACGCACAGTGCCGGTTTTGTCGGGGCATGGCTGATACAGCCGGATCAGACGGCAAAATGGGGTGATTTGAGTACGATAAACGGGACGTTCAAAATAATGTCCACCGGCGATCTGGATGGTAATGGCACAGATGATGTGATACTTTATGACTCTACATCTCATGTGGCAGGAGCCTGGATGCTGAACGCCAATGGTAAAGTGAGCTCCTGGCAGACGATACAGCAGTTTGATAATGTCACTACCGTTGTAGGAGGGGGTAATTTCGGCACAGATGGAAAATATGATCTGCTGCTGCGCAATGACAATGGCGCGATCGGGTTTTACTTTACAGACGGAAGAGGGTGGAATTATATTCAAAGCGTCGGGGCGGAGTGGACTGTTGCCGGAATTGGCGACCTTAACGGCGATGGACTTGACGATGTTATAATACATCATGATGCCGGTTTTACCGGTTCATGGATAACGTTATCCGACGGCACGGTGGCATGGAGAGATCTGGATAATTTGTCAGATGTCCAGCGGATTGCCGGTACCGGAGATTTCAACGGAGACGGGATTGACGATGTTCTGATTTACAACGAAACCACCCGCAACGCCGGAGCCTGGCTGATGGATAACAACGGCAATATTTCCGGCTGGATGGGGCTCGGGACGCTCAATCAGAATGTTACGATAGAGGAAATAGGTGATTTCAACGGCGATGGGGTGGATGATCTGCGCATAAGAGCAAATGCCGGAGATATCGGATGTATGCTGGTTCTTGGAGAAGATCAGCTGGAATGGAACTATTATGGTTCACTGGGATCAGAGTGGACGACTAAGCTGGCCTGATATTTTCAGCTGATTTGAAAGAGAAAAGTTGGTTTTATGAATAATTCGTCCTTGTGGACGCTGCTGAATCCGGCAACTCAGGTGCTGTCGGTTTGGCGGGGTCGGTATTTTCTCCGGCAGCTGACCAGGCGCAATATTGAAGCAAGATTTAAAGGAAGCTTTCTCGGCTTCCTTTGGCTTTTCATCCTGCCGTTGCTGATGTTGGGAATTTACACCTTTGTTTTCAGTGTTATTTTCAAAGCGAAATGGGGAATAGATACCGGAGACAGCAAAGCTGCGTTTGCAGTTATAATGTTTTGCGGTATGTCGGTTTACAATATTTTCAGCGAGACCGTGGGCGGAAGCAGCGGGCTTATTGTCGGCAATCCGAATTATGTCAAGAAGGTGGTTTTTCCGCTGGAAATGCTGCCTCTGGCGCATTCAATGGCAAGTTTTATTTTTGGGCTGGCATGGTTTGTTCTGCTGTTGCCGGGAGCGTGGCTGGTGTTCGGGAAACTGCATTTTTCCATGCTGTTTCTGCCGCTGACGCTTATTCCGCTGCTTTTTTTCAGCTGCGGAGTAAGTTTTCTGGTGTCTTCGCTTGGGGTTTATATTCGCGATGTTCAGCACATTATCGGCGTGGTGCTCCAGGTGCTGTTTTACCTCACCCCGGTTTTTTATCCGATTAATGCGGTGCCGGAGAAGTACCGCTGGCTGCTTAAGCTGAACCCGATGACTCACTTTATTGAGGAAACCAGAAATATTTTTCTTTATGGCCGGATGCCGTCCTGGAGTACAATCGGTTTGCTGTTTGCCATCGGACTGGTGAGTTTTTACCTGGGTTTTATCTGGTTTGGCAAGACCAAGAAAGGATTTGCCGATGTGCTCTGATGATGTGATGCTCAAAGTAGAACACGTATCCAAGTGTTTTGAGATGTATGAAAAGCCGTTACACCGTCTTTATCAGACGCTGTGTGCAGGAAGAAAAAAGTTTTACCGGGAGTTCTGGGCACTTAACGATATAAGTTTTGAGGTAAGGAAAGGTGAATGTGTCGGAATTGTCGGGCGTAACGGGGCTGGTAAAAGCACACTTTTGCAGATTATAACCGGCACACTGCAGCCCAGCGGCGGCACTGTAAGTGCCAAAGGCAGGATTGCCGCGTTGCTGGAGCTGGGCAGCGGCTTCAATCCGGAATTCACCGGACGGGAAAATGTTTACATGAATGCCGCGATCCTGGGGCTGTCGCCGGCGGAGATAAAGGAAAAATATCAGGAAATCGTTGATTTTGCAGATATTGGAGACTTTATTGAACAGCCGGTGAAAACCTATTCCAGCGGTATGATGGTGCGTCTGGCTTTTGCGGTAAGTGCCTATGTTGATGCCGATATTCTGATTATTGACGAAGCTTTAGCGGTGGGAGATGTGGCATTTCAGGCAAAATGTGCACTGCGGATAAGAAAACTGCTGGAAAAACAGTGTACAATATTGTTTGTTTCCCATGATTCTCTGGCGGTAAAGAGTTATTGCGACCGCTGCATTTACCTGGAGGACAAAAGGATAAGACGTATTGGTCCGGCAGCCGCTGTGGTTGATGAATATCTTGCGGATGTCAAGGAGCGCACTATTGCGGAACAGCGTCAGATGTTGTCGGCAGGCATGAATGCAAATGAGTTTGTCAAGCCGGAATTGGAGGAGGGTGAACGGCGGTCTTCGGATCATGCCTATCTGGATGATCCGGATTTTGATAAAAGGGTCAGGGATTTCCGTTCCGGTACCGGAGATGCAAGAGTGCGTTCGGTACGGATTTTTGACTCGGACAATCAGGAGCGTTATGTTTTCAAGTTTGATGAAGAGGTCAAAATTCAGATAGACTTTGAGTTTGTCCGGGATTGCCGGCTGGGGGTGAATTACCATATAAAAGATAACAAGGGTATTGCCATTCTCGGTACCGGGGTTGAACGTGAACTTGACGGTACCATCTCCGGCAAAGCCGGGGAAAAGTACAGTGTGGTATTCACCACCCGTCTGCCGATGGAGTGGGGGGATTACAATATTCTGGTGGTGCTTTACACCCGAATAAGCGAGCGTCCGCCTTCACTTTATCATGACTGGGTGGAAAATTCGGCAATTTTCAAGATGGAGACGGATCCGGATCTGCTGATTTACAACAAGGTGTATATTAAAAACAGCTGCCGGGTTATCGGCGCGAGTGAATGAAAATGTCAGGCAGGGGAAGATAGAAATAAATGAAACCGGCAGAAGCCGCGGTATCTGACCGCAGTTTTGAAATTCCGGCTCCGGGAACACCGGAGCGTCTGGAATATGTGAAGAATGATGCAATCTCCCTGCTTGCCAGCGGTAAGGATGTTTTGGTGTTCGGCGACGGCGGTGTTGAAAGCACGGCAAATTATTTGAGAAAGTGGAATTTCAACGCGGTGGTCAAACCGGCAGCCGGATTGACCGGCGGAGAAGTTTTTGATACCGTTTGTCTTGAGTTTGGAAAACTTCCGGATATGCCGGAAAAAATATATAATCTGATAGAGGGAAACAGATGTTTTCTCCGTCCCGGAGGCCGGATGATTTTCTGTGCCGGTACAGATGAAGGAGAAGATGCACTGCAGATTGCGGAGGAACGGATTAAAAAGGCTTTATCCGTTCCGGCGGTTGAACTTTGTTTTCACCGGCTCAACGAATATGGCTGTGTGCTTTGCTCATTTACCCGGGACAGCGCAGGGGAGGGAACGGCGGCTGCTGAGAAACGGGGAGACGGAGCATCTTCGTGCGGAGAAGATATTTCCGGTAATGCGGCAATCACAATACTGATGCCGACCTGGAACCGTCCGGAGTTGTTGAGACAGGCGATTGAATCGGTGGTAAAACAGCATTGTCAATGCTGGAAGTTGTTAGTTATAAATGATGGAGGGGAAGATGTTTTTCCTGTGGTTGAAAGTTTTGCTGACCGGAGGATAAGTTATTACACTGTTCCCCATGGCGGCAAGGCAGCGGCGTTGAATTTTGCC
>CASECL010000306.1 GCA_949286445.1 uncultured bacterium
CGTGAACAGCAGGTATGTCAGGCAAAAGTGGATGCGGCCAAGGCAAATCTCGCGCTGGCGGAGTAATGATTTATCCTATACCAAAATTCTCTCTCCGCTGAATGGCAAAATCGGCCGCAATATTTACAGCGAAGGAAACTACATCACCCCTGAAAAAGGAACTCTTACTACTATCGTACAGTATGATCCGATCAACATAAGATTTTCCATCAGCGAAGCCGATTTCCTGCGCTATATCAACAACAGAAAAGAACTGCCGGACGGCAGCGTCGAAATTATCCGCGCCGATGGAGAGGTTTTCAAAGGCAAAGTACATCTGGACTTTATCGACAATCAAGCGGATACCAAGACCGGAACGTTAACTATTCAGCTTGAGGCTACCAATCCGGATATGGAAATCATCCCGGGCGGATATGTGATGGTCAATTGTTTTGATAAATTTGAAACTCCGCAACTTGCGGTAGATGTTTCCGCTCTGATGACCGATGGCAAGAATAATTACGTCTTTGTCGTCGGCAAGAACAACATAATTGAACGCCGTCTGGTCACCAAAGGTGAAGTAGTAAACAATAAACAGATAATAACTTCCGGTCTCTCTCTCTGTGAAACTGTTGTTATTGGCGGCTTGAATAAAGTCAAACCCGGCGATAAAGTTATCCCGTACTATGCCGAACAGGACGTGGATCAGAAGTAAAAGCGGGGGATTGTAATCATGTTTTCAGCAATTTTCATCAGACGGCCACGGTTTGCACTGGTGGTTTCGTTATTTCTGATGCTTGGAGGTATTCTCTGCATTAATCGGCTGCCAATCGCGGAAACTCCGGAGGTAACTCCTCCTACAATTATGGTGATAGCCAGTTATCCCGGGGCAAGCGCGGAAGTAATTGCCGATACCGTAGCGGCTCCTCTGGAAGCGGAAGTCAACGGCATCGAGGATATGGTATATTATTCATCCCAATCCAACAACTCGGGAAATTATACCCTGACTTTGACATTTAAATCAGGTGCCGATGACGATATGGCCCTGGTAAATGTCAATAATGCAGTAAAACAGGCGGAACATACACTGCCGACAGAAGTGGTAAATAATGGTATTACTGTAGTCAAGCGTTCTGGCGACATGCTGGCAATGATTGCTATTACCAGCAATAATCCTAAACATGATAAATTGTTCATCAGTAACTATGCCAGCATCAATCTTAAAGATGCCATTGCCCGTATTGACGGGGTGGGACAGACTATCATTTTCGGTGAACAGGAATACTCTATCCGTATCTGGCTGGATCCCTATAAAATGAAAGCATTGGGGATCAGTGAAAGCGATATTCAAACTGCAGTGGCAAACCAGAATGTCCAGGCCGCCAGCGGTTCAGTTGGAACAGAATTCAGCAGTCCCTGGATGCAGTTTAAAGTTGATACTAAAGGCCGCTTGGCTGAACCGGAAGAGTTTGGCCGGATTGTTATTAAATCCGGTGCGGACGGACGCCAGGTATTGCTGTCCGATGTAGCCAAAGTGGAACTGGGAGCGGAAACTTATAACAGTACCGGAACTTTTGACGGCAAACCTGCAGTAGTGCTTGCCGTATTCAAATTGAGCGATGCAAATGCACTCCAGGTGATGAAAGACGTCAAAGCAGAACTTAACGAGCTTGAGAAAAACTTTCCGGAAGGGATGTCATGGGAGATAGGTTACGACTCCACCGAATTTGTTATCGTAGCCATGGAGGAAATCGTTTACACACTGCTTTTGACCTTTATTCTGGTAGTAGTTATAACCTATGTGTTTCTGCAGGATTGGCGGGCGACGATTATTCCCACCGTCACCATTCCGGTATCGCTTATCGGCACTTTCCTCTTCATGTATCTCTTGGACATGAGTATCAATACCATGACCATGTTTGCATTGATTCTGGTGATTGGTTCCGTGGTTGACGACGCCATTTGCGTGACGGAAAACTGCACCCGGCTGATCAATGAGGAACACATGAATCCATTTGATGCGGCAATGAAAACCATGCAGCAGCTTACCGGGGCGTTGATTGCGACCACGCTGGTTGTAGTGGCAATTTATGTACCGATTATGTTCTACGGCGGCATGGTGGGAATTATCTACCAGCAGTTTGCCATAACCATGTGCATAGCATTATGCTTGTCAACGGTAAATGCCATGACATTGAGCCCTGCCCTTTGTGCTCTGGTTCTGCGTCCAGCCAAAGAACCGCGCGGTATTTTCAAGTGGTTCAATTACGGACTTAACTGGACCAGAAACGGTTACATGATGGTAGGAAAATTCTTTGTCCGCAGAACACTGCTTACCATTATTGTACTTGGAATACTCCTGTTCTGCAACTACTACTTTTTCAACCGTCTGCCGTCGGCGTTCCTGCCGGGAGAGGACAAGGGAACTCTGTTCTGTGAACTTCAACTGCCCGCCGGAGCAAGTTTTGAACGCACGATTGAGGCACTTGCTGATGTATCAAAATTGATAAAAGACGTTCCCGGAATTTCACAGCTTATGACAGTGCCCGGACACAGCTTGACTGCCGGTGAAAGCGAAAACCTCGGCTTGCTGGTGGTAAACCTTGACACCTGGGATAAGCGGAAAACCCCGGAAACCCAGATTTCTTCTATTCAGAAGGAAATTATCAAACGATGTTCGATATTCCCTGATGCTACGGTAAATGTGTTTGTCCCGCCTGCAATCATGGGGTTGGGTGCTTCTGGTGGTGTAACTTTTTCACTCCAGGCGACCGGCAACCAGGATTATCAGACGATTGCCCAAACTACCAATCATCTGATCTCCAAAATTATGGAGACCGGAAAGGCCATGTATGCTTTTTCATCATTTGATGCCAATACTCCGATGATTGACCTGGTGATCAACCGGGAAAAAGCAGAGGCCATGAATGTTCCGGTGAAAGCCATTTTTACCGCGCTGCAAAGCCAGTTGGGATCATATTACATCAATGATTTCAATAAATTCGGCAAAACTTACAAAGTAAAAATGCAGCTGACACCGTCACTGCGCAAAAACCAGAATATTATCAACCAGCTTTATGTAACCAGCAATGACGGCAATCATGTACCAATGAGTGCGCTGGCAACTGTAAAATGGAAAGTCGGCCCGCGCCAGGTGGAACGTTTCAATATGTTCCCGTCAGTTGAAATCAACACCCAGGGTGCTCCCGGCGTGAGCTCCGGAGAATTGATGAGACTGCTGGAAAAACTGGTCCGGGAAAATCTTGGTAAAGACTACAAGATCAGCTGGACAAATATGAGTTACCATGAACAGCAGAATGAAGGCAATATTGTCGGTTTGCTTATGATTTCGCTTCTGGTGGCATATCTGTTTCTGGTGGCGCAATATGAGAGCTGGACCATGCCGATTTCGGTTATGCTGTCTGTGGCGACGGCAACGCTGGGAGCTATTCTCGCCTTGATGGTATGCAGCATGTCTCTGGATATTTACTGTCAGCTGGGGTTGCTCATGCTGATAGGTCTGACGGCAAAGACCGCTATTCTGATGGTGGAATTCTCCAAACAGGAACGGGAAAATGGTTCTTCGGTGGAAGAGGCCGCGCTTAACGGTATGCGTATGCGTTTCCGTTCGGTAATGATGACGGCATTGTCATTCGTCATTGGTGTATTTCCCATGGTGGTTGCTTCCGGCGCAGGAGCGGGAAGCCGCCAGTCCATTGGCGTTACCACATTCTGGGGAATGCTGGTGGCAACTATTGCCGGCATGATGCTGATTCCGGGCCTGTATGCCCTGTTCCAGCGCATGGCGGAGGGTGTCTCCAAACTGTTTGCCAAGGTAAAGAATCTGTAAAATAAAGCTAAATGGTTTTTATTTTATCAGGAAAGGAATCTGACATGAAAATTATCACCATCGCCCGCGAACTCGGGGCGACAAACCGGGTTCAGGAAAATGCGTTATCTCAGGTTCTTGGCTTGAAAATGGTTCACCGGGAAGCATTGGATGAACAGTTCCGGAGCTTGAAAACGGCTCCGGAATATATCAAAAACTTTGATGAAAAGCGACCCGGATTTCTGAACTCTTTTTCCGGACGGCCGGATATTTACTGGGAAACCCTCCGCACTGCCGTACTTCGCGAGGCGGTGAAAGGAGACGTGATCTTTATCGGACGCGGGGTAAATTTCATGCTGGAAGGAATTGCCGACTGTCTCCGGCTGCGCCTGGTTGCGCCGCCGGAGTACCGGATCAGGCAGATAACCAGACTGCACAAATGCACCCCGGAGAAAGCCCGGGAACACATGTTGAAAAGTGATCATGAACGGGAGGGGTTCTGCTATTACTTTTACGGCAAGAGCTGGAAGGATTCCCACGGCTACGATCTGACCATAAACACTGCGGAAATTGATTTTGCCGAGTGGAGTAAGCTGGTTTCTGATTTTGTTTCCGCCCGGAAAACAAGCTATTCAGAAAATATGCAAACGCTGAAAAATGAACTGCTGAAACAGGAAATCCGGCATAAACTGCTGATAGTGGAAAATCTGGAAATCCGTTTTCTCACCATTTCCTGCAGCTGCGGCAACGTTATTCTCAAGGGAGATGTGCTCTCCCGCGGTGTGTTTGACCGGGTGGAAAAATGCCTGAAACAAATTGACGGCATAAACCATTTGGACAACCGGTTGCAAGTGGTAATGAACGATATTCCCCTGCGCATGGAGTAAAAATCCTGCCTCAAAAAAAGTTCCCCGCCGC
>CASECL010000307.1 GCA_949286445.1 uncultured bacterium
ATTGCTGGAGTTTGAATAACTCCTTTATCCTCAAAGACACCCATACTATCAGCCATGATTTTGCCAGATTCAAACGCTTCGTGGAGATTTTCCGGGAAGAGGCAGATAAAATATAAAAGTTTTACCGTGGCAGACAGAGGCAATACCGGGGGGAATTTTTTCCTTTGAAACGTATATGACACTATGAATATAAAATTCAATCTGAGTAAATTCTCCGGCGTTTTTTCTCCGGGATATGCCATGTACTGGGCGATGTTGTTTGCCTTTGCAATCATGTTTCTCAACCTCGGCACTGAAGGTATTTTCGCCGCCCAGGAGGGACGTACCGCCATCATCACCAGAAACATGCTGCTGTCCGGCAATTATGTGGATATGACGGTGGAACACGGCATACCTTATGAAAAACCGGCAGGACATTACTGGCTCTGCCTGCTGCCGGCAAAACTCTGCGGCATCGAAGGTGATCCGCTTTACTCCAGAGCGGAGTGGGGAGTGCGTCTGCCGTCTGCTCTGGGAGCATTGCTCTGCTGCTGGCTCTGCGGTCGGCTGGCCGGAAGAATTTACGGGGAACGGGAGGGCGCGGTGAGCATTGTTATTCTTTCCAGCATGGCCACTTTTGCCACATTGGGGCGGCTGGCCCGTATTGACATGCTCCTTACCGCATCAATCATGGGAGCAAATTATTTCCTTTTCACCGGTTATCTGGAAGAAAAAATCCGGAATCCGGAGCAGAAAATCACCGCAAATTTCCAGATTTACGGATTTTATCTGATGTTGGCGGCGGGGATGCTGCTGAAAGGTACGCTGCCGGTACTGCTGGCGGGAATAACCATACTGCTGTGTATGATATTCTTTCATGACTGGAAAATGATCCGGCAAATCCGGCCTTTTTCCGGCGGACTGCTCTTTATGCTGGTGGCTATGCCATGGTATGTGCTGGCAAACATCCGTTCAGAAGGCGCATTTTTTGACGAATTTATCATCAATCAGAATTTGCGGCGTTTTACCGGAATCGGCTCAACCTACCGGGGCGGGGAACGCATGTCTTACTTCTACTATTTCCCCAAGATGTTTGCCGGGATGCTGCCGTGGTCACTGGCGGGAGCGGCGGCGTTGGCAGTATTTGCAAAAAAAATCTTCCACCGCACCCTGAAGCTCAGAAAAGAAACCATATTTCTTCTGCTCTGGTTTGCCGGAGGATTTATTTTCTTCTCGCTTTCCGCGCTGAAACGGGGAGACTATGTGCTTGGACTCTATCCCCCGGCGGCAATTCTGATTGCCAGATCAACGGTAATGTTTTTTGACCGGGCTCCGGAGTTATGGAACAGATGGCGTATTATTCTCTGGAGTATTGGGGGAGTACTGGCGGCGGCACTGCTGATAAATCTGTCCGGCATATTTATTGCCATCGGAGAAAAAAATGCCGCCCGGGAGTGGTCATTCATGTCCAGAAGAGACGGTATGAGCATGGCAATGATCAGTTCATTTATCAATGAGCATCTGCTGCTCACCATTGCAGCGGCAGCTGTGTTTCTGCTGCTGATCTACGGGTTTTTCCGCTGCCTGGAAAAGCGTCAGATGGGTAAATCGTTTATCTTTTTGGCATTTCTGGTGCTGATCTTATTCAGTTCGTACCACGGCATTATCCAGCCGGGAATAGACAAAAATAAAACGGTCAAGCCTTTTGTCCGCGAAGCCCGCCGTTATCTGGGCGAAAATGAAAAAGTTCTGTATATCGGAGACTTCAATACTGAAATGATCTTTTTTCTCAACCGGCCATACGATGTGAAAATGGATGACACCACCCGTTTTCTCATCAGCGGAGAAGCAACATTCCAGCCGCTGGCTGACAGCGGAGATTGGGAAATTCTGCTCCGTACCGGCAAAGATCACCAATATCCTGCCGCCCTGATGAAACGTCGGCAGGCGGAACCGCCGCCGGAATACTCAGCTTCTGCGCAACAGAAATAAAAACTGTTACTTCTGTTTCGGATATTCCAGTTTATCGACTTCAAAGCCGTGTTTCCGGGCGAAATCCAGATAACTTTTGAGTTTTTCCGCCGGAAGCTCTTTCTGCCGGGCCAGAATCCAGAAATAATCCGCAGTGCCGCTGGTCACCAGTGCCGCAGAATAATCTTTTTCCAGCAGAATTATCCGGTAATCCCCGTAGAACGGACGGAAAAAACTCACCCGCAATTCGCCTGTATTACGATTGCCCTTGAATTCCGCCACCCCGGTAACGCTGGTGGGTTTTCCATTTTTCACCCCTGAATTCACCACCTTTATCCGTCCATCGTCCCGCAGTGAATAATCGGCGGAAACAAAGTCCAGCCCCCGTTCAAACCGGTGAGGCAGCCGGGCAATTTCATACCAGGCGCCGGAATAACGGTCAAGGTCAAAATTATCTACTGCCGGAATATCGCCGGTGGATTTCCCTGATGAACATCCGGTGAAAAGACCGGCTGCAAGCATAATAAATCCATTGAGTACCGCGGCAAAAAAATTGATGCTTTTCATAAATCCCCCTTTTTTTAATGTGATGGCAAATTTTGTTTTCAGGAATATTTTACACTGTGCCGCAGCTTGCGGCACTCCCGGCACATGAAATTTTCCAGTGCGTAAACCGTGGCGTATTCGTCTGATAAAGCTATTTTCACCCGGTCGCCTGCGGACAGATAAAGCCTTTCCGCTGAATTATCCGCCACCACCATGGCAGGTCCGCGGACAATTTCAATTTCCACCACTGATTTTTCATCCAGCACCAGATGGTTGACTTCCTCAGTGCTGTTGCTGAAGGCCAACCCTATTCCCACCCGGAATATACTGTGGGTAATACTTTTGTAATAAGCCGTGCTGCCGTGCACCGTTGCCATCCCCACTCCGTCACCGACGATTTCCCTGGCGTAGAGTCCGCCGTCGATGAAAACATTGTAACGCAGTGCACTCACCCGTTCCAGATTATGGACAAAGATATCATTGATTCCCATTATACGCGCCCCGTTTCCAGCCTCTGCCGCCAGCTTCGGCAGCCGGGTGATATGGAGTTTTCCGGCGGCAAAATCAGCAATCTGTTCTGCCTGACTGTGGCGACGGCATACCGGGGCTGTGCCGGAATCACGCAGCGGAAACTTGGGTATTCCGGGGTAATCATGCTCAGCAATAAACAAAGTGCCGTCCCCGCCATGAGCGACTACCAATTCGAAACCGGAATCCACTTCTTCCATTCCGTACTGCGTCAGCAGCGGGCGCACATCATCAAGATTTTTTCCGATCAGCTTTATTTTCATGATAACTATAATGTAGCATGCCGGAAAAATTTTTCCAGTGTATTTTTCGGAAACTGTTTGTAAATCTCCACTGACAGGTGTATCTTAAGTCATATACATCGTCAGTACAGGAAGGTTTTAATGAAGATTTTAAATTTATACGTCACCCGCGGCTTTCTTCTGGCATTCGGG
>CASECL010000308.1 GCA_949286445.1 uncultured bacterium
ATCAAGAGATGCGACAGGCTTCCAAAAGGGTAGATCAAAGCTGAATTTGAGGCTAAATCACAGGAAAAACGGAGACAAAAAAATGGCTCCGGCGGCTGGATTCGAACCAGCGACCAAGTGGTTAACAGCCACCTACTCTACCGCTGAGCTACGCCGGAGCATCAACACTTCTTAATATATACCAGTTCCCTGTAAATGCAAGCTCAAAAATCAAAAAAATCTCACTTTTTTGCAGTTTTTAAGAGTTTTTGCATCTCATCAAAGGATTTTTCTATCTCTTTTACCAGTTTGAACTGGTTTCGGGCACGGTCAAGATTGTGGCGCGGACGGTGAATTTTAAAGTATTTGTCCCCATTCAAATAGTCCGTCAGAAATCTTACCCCGATTTCATAGGTGATCAATTTCCCCCCGAACGGTAATAACTCCATTTCTTCATTAGATAAAAAACTGCCCGCTTTCCGGCAGAACCCCGTCAGTATCGCTTCAAAAAAATCCATCCGGATCCCGACTTTATCCAAATTTATTTCATCTTCATCTGCGCTGGTCGCCCCGGTACGGATCATGTCGCCAAAGTCATAGTGCGCCAGACCCGGCATCACTGTATCCAGGTCGGTTATGCAAACCCCTTTGCCGCTGCTGTCGTCAATGAGAACATTATTCAATTTGGTATCATTATGGGTGATAACTTCATGAACCACCCCCTCCGACAGCAGACGCGGGAAAACTTCCGCATCTTCTTCATGGGATAAAACAAAATCTATTTCTTCACCCAATTCTCCCGCCCGATTGCAGACATCGGCTTTCAATGCCTGTTTGAACATCTCCAGCCTTGCTTTTGTATTGTGAAAATCCGGGATCGTTTCATGAAGTCTTCCCCCCGGAAGATCAGTAAGATCCTGAATAAAACCACCAAACGCCCGCGACGCAGCATAAGCCTGTTTCGGCGTCTCAATAAAATCAAACGCATGTGCGCCTTCTACAAATACATACATGCGGTAATAATTGCCGTCTTTATCTTTCACATAGGGTTTTCCGTCAGATTTTGTATGCAGCAATTCCAGTGTACGCTTGCTCAATTGTTTATTTTGAGCAATAATTTTCTCTTTTATGTGCCGGGTTATTCTTACCATATTTTCCATTAAGAGTTCCGGCTGTCTGAAAACATGGTGATTTATCCGCTGCAGCGTGTAATGCAGCCGGGTGCCTCCCTGGTCGTAGGTCACCTGATAAGTATCATTGATGTGTCCGGAACCGAAAGGCACTCCCACCATAAAGTACCCGTAGGCGTTGAACTGCGAACACAATTCCTCCATCTGAAGATTTGAAAGCATATCAATATATTCTCCGCTTGGTTTTTACTTTCATGCTAAGATACATCTTGAGCTGATTTTTGTCAAACTATTTGCCGGAAAATTATTTGATAAAACTGTTCAGCCGTGGTATATTATACCCTTGGCAATTACGGTTTGAATGCGGAATCGTAAAACAGCGGAGAATTCGCTTGAAAAAATTCAATTTTAAACTTGAAAATATTGAACAATACTTTGTAGAACTGCTTTCCGGGCGGCGGAATGGTAAATTTGACCGCATGCTGCTGGGAGTGCTTTTTGTTGCTTCGCGCTTTTACCGGGCGGGAAACCAGTTCCGCATCTGGATGTATGACCGCCGGGTGATCAGAAACCGGGCGATCGGATGTCTGGTAGTCAGTATTGGAAATTTAAGCTGCGGCGGTACCGGAAAAACCCCGGTGGTGGAAGTCTTTGCCAAAAGTTTGAGCGCGCACGGCAGAAAAGTGGCAATTTTAAGCCGGGGGTACCGGAGTAAACAAAGATCATTTTTCTTCCGGCTGGCGCATCTCTTTGACAAGCAGAAACTTGAATTGCCGCCCAAGGTGGTGTCCGATGGCAGGAATTTGCTTATGGAGTCGGATTACGCCGGAGATGAACCCTACATGCTGGCCAGCAATCTGGCCAATGTGGCGGTGCTGGTGGACAAAGACCGGGTTAAATCCGGGCTGTATGCTATTGAAAATTTCGGCACGGATGTACTGATTCTGGATGATGGTTTTCAATATCTTATGCTCAAGCCGCATATTAATATAGTACTGGTGGACTCTACCGCTCCTTTCGGCAACGGCCATGTGCTTCCGCGGGGGATATTGCGTGAACCGATCAAAAATATCCGCCGTGCTGACTATATTTTCCTGACTAAATCCGATGGCAGTCCGCGTTTGCGTCATCTGAAGCGTTTTATCCGTACCCATAACAGCCGGGCGGAAATTATTGAATGCTGTCACAAGCCGCAATATCTGGAAAAAGTGTATGAGCGGGGCGAACGCGAAGAGTTGTCATTTCTCAAGGGAGCAAAAGTCGCAGCGATTTCTGCGATTGCCTGTCCGCAGAGTTTTGAAGATTTTCTTACCGGACTGGGGGCGGATCTGGTGGTGCGGTCAAGCTTTGCCGACCATCACCGTTACACCCAGCAGGAGATAATCGACTTTATCAATATGGCGAAACAGGCAGGAGCATCATTTATTGTTACCACGGAGAAAGACGCGGTGAGAATTCCAAAACTGGACCGCTGTGATGTACCATTGTATTTTCTCCGGGTTCAGATTGATATTTTGAGCGGGCAGGAGAATTTTGATCAGTGCATTTCCCGTATTTGTTTTCTGTGATTGAAAGACTGGAAAAGTTAAAAATATCAGGAGAGAATTATGGACATTCGCAGTAAGTTTGCCGCGCATTTCGGGGTCGCAGCTGAAGCGGTGGCCGCCGCGCCGGGACGTCTGGAGGTTTTGGGTAACCATACTGATTACAATCAGGGGCTGGTGCTCAGTTGTGCGGTGGGGCAGAACACCAGCTTTGCGGTGGCAAGAAAGCCGGGAAGACTCTGCCGGTTGAAAGATTTCCGGGACGGCAGTGAACGGTCATTTGATATTAACGACATAGATAAAGTAATCCGCAAAGACTGGGCTAATTACATCCGGGGTGTGGTAGTGGAGTTGAGAAAGCGGAATATCAATATCGGTGCTTTTGACGGCGGTATTGAAAGTACAGTGCCTTTATCGGCTGGCATGTCCAGTTCGGCGGCACTGGAAGTAGCGGCGATTTTTGCCTTCCGCAAAGCGTATGAATTCGCATTATCAGATGCGGAGGCCGCCAGAGTGGGGCAGGGGGTGGAAAACAATTATCTGGGGCTGAAGAGCGGTTTGCTGGATCAATTCAGTTCGATTTTCGGCCGGGAGAATTCGCTTATACTTTCTGACTTCCGTACGGTGGAAGTACTGAAAACCATTGCCGTGCCGTCCGGTTATAAATTTGTGGTGGTGAACTCCATGGTGAAACACAGTCTGGTGGATTCCGAGTACAACGTCCGCCGTGCCGACTGTGAGGATGCCGCCGCCCGGCTGGGGGTAAGTGCTCTGCGTGATGTTACCATGGAGATGCTGGAGAATAAAAAATCACTCCTTGAGGAACGGGAATACCGGCGGGCCAAACATGTGGTGGGTGAAGTCGAACGGGTTTTGCGGGCGGAAAAGGCTTTGGCTGCCGGAGATGCGGAGGCATTCGGTCAACTGCTTTTTGAGTCTCATCAGTCCAGTGTGGACAATTTTGAAAACAGTACGCCTGAGCTGGATACTCTGAT
>CASECL010000309.1 GCA_949286445.1 uncultured bacterium
GCTTTTTCCCGCACTTTATCAGTTATGCCGGTGCGTTATGTGGTTCTGGGCAAAGCGGGGCTGGAACTTTATCATACGCATTATGATAAATTGATAGAAACAATACGTCTGCTGGGTTTTGGCGGCGTGCTCTGCCATGTGGAGGATGAGCCGGCACTGGAGAGTCTGCAGGAATTTGCCATTGCAGCGGCAAGAGGAGGGCTGAAGGTAAAACTCGTTTTCCGGGAAAGCGATTATAACCGCAAACAGGATGGTGATCAGCATCGTTTCAGCCGTACCGGAGAAATGGCCATAGAGTTCAACCGGGAGTTGCCGGAGGACGTCAAACTTTCCGGCGCGGTTTTTGTCGTTGAACCCAATCTTTACTCCAAGGGTAATCCTTACCGCCCGATCAATCTGCTTTATGCCTGGGATGAGCTTAATTACGGCATTGGCGGGGATAATGACATGCTGGTAAAGCGGGAAAATGCCCAGCTGAAAAAAATCAAACAGGATTTGAATGGGGAATTGCCTATGGCGGTGGGCATGGGATCATTTGTGATCCTTGACGCGGTAAAAGGAAAAATTTCTTCTGCCACGGTTAAACAGATGCTGTCACTGGGAGAGGAAAATATTATCTTCTGTACCGGATCGAAACCAAGTGAAATGGAACGCAATTTTGCCGCAGCGGCGGATTTTGTGCCGGGAACACCTCTGATCGGGCTGAATTTGGCCCGCCATGTTTCAGAGGCGGGAAAATCGCTGCGCCGGCGGGACTGGAATGATTTAAACCGCGCACTTTCATATATTCTTGAAAAGCATAACAAGAAACTCAGCGGTATTGTCATTGGGCCTTTTGTATCTCTGGCCACGCTCTGGGAACGCCATCCGTATTCCTATACCGCTCCGTCAGCGGCGGAAAAGCCGGAAAAACAATCTGATGTTAAGGCAGGCGAAACTGCCGGAACAGAAAAAAAGGAGAAGACGGCGGAATGAAGCCGCGTTTAGTTGCCGCCATGTCCGGCGGGGTGGATTCCTGCGTGGCGGTGAAACTGGCGATGGATGCGGGGTTTGAGGTTTTCGGCTTGACTTTGCTGCTCAAACACCCGGATCCGGAGTTTTCCCGCGGTCAGCAGTGCTTTCACCCGGATGATGCCAGATCGGTGGCGGATGTGGTGGGTAAACTTGGAATAAAACATCTTTATCTTGACCGTTATCCGGATTTTTACCGGCAGGTGCTGCGTCCGTCGGCTCTGGAGTATGCCCGGGGAAGGACACCCAATCCCTGCTGTATCTGCAATCCGCTGATTAAATTCAAGTCAATTCTGGAATATGCCGACAGTGTCGGGGCGGAAAAAGCACTTACCGGGCATTATGCCCGGATTGTGGAAAGAGAGGGGAAATTTTTTCTCCGCCGTGGTGTTGATCAGGAAAAAGATCAGACCTATTTCCTTTACCGTCTGGGGCAGCAGGAATTGGCACGGCTGTGGTTCCCGCTGGGGGAATTGTCGAAAAAAGAGGTGCGGCTGATTGCGGAACAATCCGGCTTTTATTCTGCCTCCAAGCGGGACAGTCAGGATGGCTGTTTTCAGGTACCGGGGGAGAGCTTCGGTGAAACCCTGCGCCGGGCGGCCGGGCTGGAACGCCGGGAAGGATTTTTTCTGTATCAGGGAAAGAAAGTCGGGCGGCACGGGGGAATACACTGTTACACTTTGGGGCAGCGCAAGGGGCTGAATGTGGCACTGGGTGTCCCAGGTTACATAAAAAGCATCGACCCGGAAAGCGGAAATATAGAACTGGTAACCGATCAGGAACAGTTGGGCTGCAGCAGTTTTTATCTCTCTGACGAAGTCTGGACGGAGGGGCATTTCCCGGAAGATAAAGAGCTTATGGAAAATCTGGAGGTACAGATCCGTTACCGTTCCCGTCCGGTTTCCTGCCGGATAAGACGTGTTGACGGAGCAACCCGGGTGGAATTTGTTTCTCCGGTTCGGGCGGTAACGCCGGGGCAGAGTGCAGTATTTTATTCCGGGGATTTGCTGCTGGGAGGGGGCGTAATCAATCTTGAAAAAGTGGGTTGATAGTGTTATATTTTACTGACGTGAATTTTAATAATATTTTATTTTTGAGGAAAACGCAGGAGTTTTATCATGCCGATTGTTGATTTACCGTTGAATGAATTGAAAGTGTACACCGGATCCAGCCCGAAACCGGCTGATTTTGATGCATTCTGGGATCAGTCCCTGGCTGAAATGAGAGCGGTGGAGCCGCAAGTTGAACTGGTGCCCTCCCAATTTCAGACGGAGTATGCCGAGTGTTTCGAGATGTATTTCACCGGGGTAAAAGGCGCGAGGGTGTGCGCCAAGCTGGCGAGACCGCGCCGGGAAAAGGATCGCAACGGTGCTGCCGTGGTGATTTTTCACGGATACAGCGGCAATTCCGGCGACTGGATCAGTAAATTGGGCTATGTGGCGGCGGGTTTTACCGTGGCCGCGCTGGACTGCCGCGGACAGGGGGGAAAATCTGAAGATGCCGGCGGAGTGAAAGGAAATACTCTGCATGGTCATATTATCCGTGGACTGGATGAAGATTCTCCGTCGAAATTGCTTTTCCGGGACATTTTCCTTGACTGTGCTCAGCTGACCTATCTGGTTATGGATATGCCGGGAGTGGACAAGACCCGGGTGGGGGCTTTCGGTTTATCCCAGGGCGGCGGGCTTACTCTTGCCTGCGCCGGACTGGTGCCGGAACTCAACCGTGCCGCGCCGTGTTTCCCGTTCCTTTCTGACTACAAGCGGGTGTGGGATATGGATTTGGCCAAGGATGCCTATTCCGAGCTCCGGGAATATTTCCGTAACTTCGATCCCCGGCATGAACGGGAAAATGAGATCTTCACCCGCTTGGGGTATATAGATGTGCAAAATCTTGCTCCGAGAATCAAATGCCGGATAAAGATGTTTACCGGTTTGATGGATACTATTTGTCCGCCGTCCACCCAGTTTGCCACTTACAATAAGATTACCTCGGAAAAGTCCATGACTATTTATCCGGACTTCGGTCATGAATATCTGCCGGATAAGGACGACTGGACATTCCTCTACATGCAGGAAATGATAAAGTGAAGTTGACCGCAGGGCAGATTTTCCATTTTGTACCGTTTCTGATACTGGCGTTATCGCTTTCGGTTTCCGCCTCCGGCAGTGCGGCGGAAGCGGAAGCAAAAACAGAAAAAGCAGTGTCGGAAAACCGTACTGCACCGACTGCTGTTTTCCCGGAAAAGGCGTCAATCCGTATTGCTGACGGATCCCGTACTGCCGATGGCGCGATCCGGGCTCTGGCAGTGGAATACGGTTTGGAAAACAGGGATTTATCCATACAGATAGATCAGGTAAGCTCTGCTGAAGCACTTTGCCGGGTGGCATCCGGCGGGGCGGATCTGGCTCTGCACTTAAAGGTAGAAGGTGAAAAACATGCTTCTTCCTTATCCAAAGACACTCCCCGGCTGTATGCCCGCAGTGCGACGGTTTTTCTGGTGAATGTCGCCAATCCGGTAAACGGGTTGGCTTCAGAACAGTTGAAAAATATTTATACGGGGAAAATCCGGGACTGGAAAAGCATTACCGGGCTGGATTATTCCTTGCACTTATACGCGCCTGATGCTGCTCTGCCGGGGGACGGGCTGGTACGGAAACTGATTAAGCCGGTGCTGATAACGCCTCAGATTTACCGGACCAGAAGCGCATCGGAAATCCCGCTTCTGGTGTCGTTGAACACCTATTCACTGGGGATAATGCCCTATCTTCCGGCCCTGAAACTGCCGGAAAATGTCCGGATGCTGAAAGTTGACGGGGTAGCTCCGTCACCGGAAAATATCGTTTCCGGCAAATATCCGGTTGCCGAGGAAATTTTTATCAGTTACCCGGCGGAGATTTCACCGGAAACGGCGAAATTCATCTCCCGGATGAAAAGGTTAGATTTCCGTAAGTTATTGAATGAAAATTACCTTTTTTTGTAAAAATAATTTGACAAACTTTTCCGGCGGCATTATTATAGATGAGTGGAAATGAGAGGGGGATGGGGGAGGTTTTTACAGAAAGGGATAAGTTTGTCATGAAGAAAAAAGTCACTAATCCGCGCATACTTATTGTAACACCGGAAATAACCTATCTTCCTGAGGGTATGGGCAACATGTCCAACGCTCTCCGTGCAAAGGCCGGCGGTCTGGCTGATGTTTCCGCTTCGCTGGTGGCTGCATTGTTCCGTCAGGGCGCGGATGTGCATGTGGCATTGCCGCATTACCGCAGAATGTTTCATATTGATGTGGGCAAACTGATCAGCAATGAGCTGAGAGTTTACCTCAGCCATCTTTCCAACAGCCGGATACATCTGGCGGAGGATCGGATATTTTATTACCGGGACTCGGTTTACAGCAATTATTCCGATGACGGGTTCCGTTCTGCGCTGGCCTTCGAACGTGAGGTGATAAACAACATTATTCCAACGGTAAATCCGGATCTGATTCATTGCAATGACTGGATGACCGGACTGATTCCGGCGATGGCCCGCCGTCTGGGGATACCCTGTCTGTTTACGGTTCACAACATTCATACTTATAAAGCTACTCTTGAAGCGATTGAAGACCGGGGAATTGATGCGGCAGAGTTCTGGCAGTATCTCTATTACGAGCGTCAGCCGCAGAATTATGAGGAGACCAGATGGAGCAACCGGGTGGATTTTCTGGCCAGCGGCATATTTGCCGCCCACTTTATCAACACGGTAAGTCCGACATTTCTGGAAGAAATAGCCCGGGGGCAGCATTCTTTTGTACCGGATAACATCCGCAGTGAAATTATGGCAAAACTCAATTCCGGATGTGCAGCAGGTATTCTCAATGCGCCGGATGAAAACAACCGCCCGGAAAAGGATATTTATCTCCAGCATAAATACAACACTGAAAACTTTATGGTGGAGAAACGCCGGAATAAAATAGCTTTTCAATCTAAAGTGGGATTGGATATTGATCCGGATGCACCGCTGTTTTTCTGGCCGAACCGGCTGGATCCGATGCAGAAAGGGTGTTCTTTGCTTTCAGATATTCTTTACCACATTACCGACAAATACCACCGGGAGGACTTGCAGGTGGCGATTGTGGCCAATGGCGCATATCAGGGGGTGTTCCACCGGATTGTGGCCTTTCATGATATGCCGAACCGGGTAATGGTATGTGATTTTGATGAAGCACTTTCGCATTTGGCGATGGCGGCGAGCGATTTTATTTTGGTGCCGTCGCGGTTTGAGCCGTGCGGACTGCCGCAGATGGAGTGCCAGTACTACGGCTCGCTGCCGATTGTGCATAATACCGGGGGATTGCATGATACGGTGGAACATCTTGACTGGGTGCATAATACCGGAAACGGTTTCCGGTTTGATTATTATGATTCCAATGGTTTGAGCTGGGCAATTGATGAAGCGATGAAGTTTTATGCCCAGCCGCCGGAGGTAAAGGAACGGGTGATCCGCCGGGTAATGACAGAGGCGGCGCAGCGTTTCAATCACGACCGTACCGCGGCGGAATACATCCGCATCTATGAAAAAATGCTCAACCGTCCGCTGGTGAAATGAAAAAATATGTGAAGCTGGAAAATAAACCGCTTCCGCTTTCCTGCGATGTCTGGCTTGATCCCTACCGCGGAGTGCTGGATGAACGCCGGAAACGGACCGACGAGCTGGAGAAACGGCTTTGTCTGAATACACCGGGCGGTCTGGCGGAGTTTGCC
>CASECL010000310.1 GCA_949286445.1 uncultured bacterium
CAGATGAAATGCCGCGATGACATCCTTTCCCACCTGAAAATTACCAGTAGCAACAATATAACTGCCGTGCCTGCAAACAATGCTAGAAACCTGTAATCCCGTTTACGCCAGCCGTGATACAGCATCCATACTCCGCCGGCAACCGCGGTAAAGAATAACACCGGAGTGAATACTTTCAACAGCTTGTTTATTATTTCAAGCAATTCTGCAAGAGTATTATACATTTCTCTTGAAAAAATACGGCAGTGTTTTTATAAAATTCATTACTTCCGGCGAAACTGCTGACAGTATTGCAACCGTGGCGGCAAAAGCCACGACAAACACTACCCCGGCAGTAAAATATTTCCAGCGTCTGCTCCCGTGGTCCGTTACCAACATCACCAGACAGTAATAACCGGCAAAAATCAGCATTATTACCCCTTCAAAACGGCACAGGAATGCCAAAGCTGCCAATATGCCGCTTAACGCTATCAAATAATTCTTTTTCTTCTGATGATACTCAACCAGAGCGGCAATGGAAACAGTGAAAAAAGCAAGAAATGATATTTCCCTCAGTCCGCCGCAGACATAGTCAATCGCAGACGGCAGCAGCGCGGCACATAAGGCACAGAAAAAAGCGGTTTCCCCGGAACGGAATATTCTCCAGGTTATAAAACCAATCGCCAATACCCAGCATACATGACAAAATATGTTTACTGTCAGCATCCCCGCCGCCGGCGATATTCCTCCCGCCCGGCAGACCCCGGCCGCCAGAAGCATGAATAATGGAGGCTTGGCAAAATCCCCCTCGTAAAATGATTTGCCGGTATCAAGCTGGGATTGTATCATATTGGCGTACAGCGTGCCGTCACGCTGAAATACCGGTTCCAGCGAATAGCGCAGCAAGGGCATGGCAATTGCAAGTGCCATAACTGCAAGTAATGCCGCGGCATGCCGGTAACGTTGCAGCTGTAATTTATATCTCATGCTTTTTGATCAATTCCATTATTTCCGAATCGGACAGCTTCAGAAAATTTTCCGACCCAAGCAGGCTGACAAACATAAAAATCATAACACAATAAAGATTGAATGAAAGCAATCCGTATGGAATCAGATCTATCAGTGATGCCGTAATAAAAATTGCCATCCCCAGTGCGATTGTACTTCTGGAGCGGAAAATACCTTTGAATACCGGTATGCTCAATGCCATGACATGGATAACAAGTCCCGTCAATCCAATATGAAGTATGATATTCATGAAACCGCTCTCAGAAGCAAAGCGCCTGACATCAAGATATTCTCTCAGCGTCTCATCGAAAAAATAATTTTCCCCGATATAGCTGCCGAATATTCCTTTGCCGAAGATAAATTCCAGCAGGCTGGTCTGAGACAACTGCGCTTCATACAGACTGTCACGGGCACCAACTATGTCTGACATGCGCTCCCGGAACAAAAAGAAAATATCATTTTCAACATAATTGTAATTTATAAATATTCCCAGCAGCAGCAAAACTGCTATGAAAGATATTTTTTTCATCCGTTTACTGGTCAGTGCAATGTCCATAAACAAAATAACAAGGCACATGAAAGCATTCCCGCGACGGGCACAGATAACTGCAATAATAAAATTACAGCATACCGCCAGCCAGGACGCATAGTAAACCCGGGAAGAAAACATCTTCCGGCAGAAGATCGGCAGCATTGCCACCCACAGGAAATTTCTGGTGTCGGCAAAATATTCACAGGTAAGGACATAGTTTTCGCTGGCAAAACCGGGGTTGAAAAAATATCTGGCATGGATAATTACTGATACCCAATACAAAATAATACTGATTTTCACCAGTTTCAACAACATTTCCAGAGCATTGATCCGGCAGAAAGAAATTACCGGCAATAATACCGACAGCGTACTTAATCCGAATATCCATAACAGAATCTGCCTCTGGTTCTGCCAGGGATAATCATCCACAAAGAACGCCATTATAACTGCATAGAGAGAAATCAGAATATAACACATCATCCAAAATCCGCAATGCTGATATTTGCGTTCTTTGTCTCCCAGACGGATCAGCAGCAAAACCAGAGCGCATGGAATACAGGTCAGCAGTGCAGTATAGGATAACGTTCTCTCCAGCGGAGAAAATACCATGGGGATGAATATCAGGGTAAGCAGCAGTGCACTTTGATAATACGACTGATTTTCACTGCTTCGATTACTGGAAATACTGGTCATTTTTCAATATTGAATTTTTCTGATTTTTCTTTTGGAAACCAAGTGCTTTTGTCCGGCACGGAGAAAACACAACTCCACATTCAGCCCGGCAGTGCTGCAATATGCCGGTAATCCGCCGGACAACCGGCAATACGGCATATTGTAATTTCAACAGCCGCTTGAGCGGCTCAATATTATATGCCGCCATCTGCAATAATACGTTTTCCTGCCGTGATTATCCCCGTCTGTGTTTACCCAGAAACTTCTTTGCCGCCGCCTTCAGATTGGCCGGAACGAGATTTTTTGCCCTCCGGACAACCCGGCGGTAAAGACAGAAACGTCCGGCATCAGAAGCTGTCGGAAAATATTTCTGCATAATATCCATAAACGGAATACCGGCATTAAAGTCGGCAAAAAACTCCTGACGGTGCGGATCAGGAGCAAAAGGTCTTGCCAGCGAATGCTCTGTCTGGCTTGCCTCGGACTTCTTTTTGGAAATCAGGCACAAATCACGCTCCGCCATGGACAGCAGCTCCGTCCCGCGCAAAGAGTTGACGATCACCTGAGACACGCCGTGCCAGTAGAATGGATGACGCAAAGTCGGAATATAGCCCCAGAAATCAGCTATTGTCAAATCACCGGTACGGCGCAATGAGGTGTAGCGGCAGTTATGACAGTGCATGCCAATAAATATGTCATGCAGAAATCCTGCCATATAGGGGTTTTGCTGAGCAAAACTCCAGTTTTTTCTGCCGTCAGCATAAGATATTTCCGTTCCAAAGCAGTCCCAGCCGGTACTTTTATCCCGGAATTTCATATCAGTAATTTTGCTTCCGGATGATTTTTCCTGCTCCCGGAGATAACGTAAAAATACCTGCGGCGATGGAACCCCGTGACAGATGATGTCAACACAGAATAAATTATCAAAATCCTTTTTCAAATAACTGCGCAGTGCGGCTACCTGACATGGCGAACCGGAAAACAGAACCTTCCGCCCGGAATCAAGAATTTTTTTTACCTCAGGATAAACGCCCCCAGCATAACATTGCACATATTTACTGCCGCGAAATGGCGGCAAATCCTCCAGGTTTTCGCAAAAATCAAACTTCGCTCCGTATTCCCGGTCAAATCTCACTCCGAATACTGCTCCATGCGACTTAAGCACAGCTTCTGCCAGTGCTGAAAAAACTCCGCCGCTGCTGCTGGCATCACGGATTTTACGGTTTTTATTCCAGGCAGCAAAGAATTTTTGTCCGCAGTCCGCGGCTGCGGCTATTGGTACATCAGTATTTCCGGGGCAATATTTCTGACACAGCCCGCAGTCAATACAGCATGATGCATCAACCTGAGGCTTCCAGAAACCCTCAGCATCAGACACCATTGAGATTGCATTACATGGACATACTGAAACACACAATGCACATCCGGTACAGTAATGCCGGCAAATTTTCTCCATCAGCTGCTATTCTCCGCAATATCGGGAAATCAATTCTTTCAAATGATCGTAATAATGTTCCTTGAAATAAGGAACCGGTTGGGGCAGTACCGGCTGTTTCAGCAACTTTCCCGCCAGCTCCGCAGCCTGTTTCAAATCGTCCGCCAGGAACACGCGATCATCATAAATACCCTTGAACCAATCCACTCCGGTAGTAACTTTATGGTCATTGGATTTGATGACAATAACCGGAGTGCCTGCCACAAGGGAGAATATTGTCCCATGATAACGATCTGTAATCACCAGACGATAACGGGCAAATTTCCGGATGATATTTTCAATTTCTTCACCCAGCGCGGCAACGATCCGGGCATGACTTTTATCTATGGTTGTATCCCCGAAATCAATTTTCACGGCGTTGTCAGCGGCAATCCTGCCGGCACAATCCTGCAAATCATCAGCCGTGTATAATCTTTCCAGATCGTCCCTGACACAGAAGAATACACCGTCACGGGGATAATTGTAACCATATCTGCCAATGAGAGTAGTAACTATGTCCGGATAAGGCAGTACCGGCAGATGGGGAAACATCTCTTTTGCTGTTTCAGTGGATACCATATCCCGTCCGAGAAATAATGCGTGACGGCATTTATCATGACTTTCTGATGTTCTTTTACGATTTTCCTCCCGCAGAAACAGAACCGTCTGGGGCATGAATACAATCCTGGCATCCGGAAAATTATCACATATAATGCGGTGCATTTCGTCCTGCCGCCCGCCGATATCCTGAGTGTTGTATCCGCTCTGAAAAAAAATAATATCCTGTTCGCCGAGCACCTGTTTGAATGTCTTGACAAAACCGTATTCCGGCTCAACAATCACGGTATCCGGCAGGATTGCAACCGGAACCCCCGGATAATTTTCTTCCAGCCAATTTTTTATGCACCACTGCTGTGCCAGATCGCCCAGGTTGCAGTGTTGGGGAACGCCGAGATAAAAAATCTTCCTTTGCCGGGGATCAAGTTTTCTGACTGACTCGATCATCTTGCGCCTCATACATTTTCTGCGCAATGCCGTTATTTTCCTGTAAAGACTTATCGGCAGACCACTTAAGGGAATTTTACGGATTTTTTCTTTCCAATATTTATTCACCCTTGTTTTTCTCCATATCCGACAACTTGCGGAAATCCAAGTTTTAATTTAATGCTTTCATACATTGTAAGGCATAATTTCCGTTCCTCTCCGGTAATGCCGAACCACAAAACCGCCGCACTCATAACAAGTCCAGAAACGGCAAAGGTAAGCAGACAGCGCCAGATTGATTCCGGCATCAGTAAACTCATTCCGGCCACGCTGACAGCCCCGAAAATCATTACTCCGCATTCCCGCAGAACATTGTCCACAAGGAATTGGGTTACCCGGAGTGCATAATGTTTTTTTACACACTTAACCCGGATTGCGCCGACCACAGCCATCATTACAATCATGCAAATATATACCGAATACGGTGCTCCGTGAAAATAGCGTAAAATCAGATATTCTGTCAGCAGGGTGAATAAATAAACAGCTGAACTTGCAAGCTGCATTACTTTAATATCGCCATTGGCATTCATCAATACCGCCAACGGCAAAGTTGCCTGTTCCACAATCACCCGCAGCAGAATCAGCCGGCAAAATACAACTGTAAACGGCGGAACCGTCCGCAACCAGATCTTTAACAGAAACGGCATCTCCGCAAAAACAGCCACTCCTACCAGCATCAGCAGATACACTGACAACCGGCAGCTGGTCAAAGATATGCTCAAAGCGTGTTCATGACGTTCCGCACCGTGTTTCTTCATTATTACCGGAGTGACTGCGCTTAACATACTGCTGCATATTCCGGTGAGTTGTCCGGCTATCTGAACGGCAATACCTTCCGCGGCATTGACCGCGACACCGAAAAAACGGTTAAGCAATACACTGGTGCCGTTTATTACCGCGGGCAGAGAAAAATTAATTGTCATGCTCCAGCCCATAAAAGCCGACATCTGTTTAAACAAAGAAAAATCGAGCCGTCTGAAATTATATTTTATCTTTTCCAGAACATGGCAGTACCATATACTGGCAAACTTTTCGATCGCATTGACCAGCAGCAGCAGCAGTGCGTATATAATCAGGCGGTCTGCATCAACCAGAAAGAGTAAAAAGGTAATCCCCAGCTTTGCAACTGACCCGAATAACGCAGTCAATGCCACGAAAAATATTTTTTCCTTGGCAATAATGACCCCATTATACGGGATGACCGCCACTGTCATAAAGGTGGTGGCAACCATGGTCTGATACACTGCTTTTGCCGCATACTGCCTGTCCGGAGCAATGTTCAGCAGCCGGTCCCAGAAAAAAACAAAAATGAATTCCAGCACAACAGCCAGAAACACTGCCAGAACCAGATGCAGCATCAAACAGAGGTTGAACACCCCTTGTCGTTCAAGCAAGTCAGCATTTTTCCCCTCTGAAACCGCCAGAAAACGGTTGGTGGCAGTGGTCATTGTGTAATTCAGGAACATCAGCAGGGCAATCACCCCGCCCACCACACTGAAAATACCGTAGTCATCGACTCCCAATGCCTTAAGCAGCAAGGGAATATTGAAGAAGGCAATAACGGTGGACGCCAGAAGTTTTATATACAACACAGTGGTATTCAAAAAAGTTCTTACTGATGTGCGCATAACAACAGGCGTCTATGTAAATTTATGGGTAATCTGCCCCGGCGGACAATAGACCTCAAGCTCGATTGAACCGTTTTCACATTCAATAATCTGAAACCGGAAAAATGGATTTGCAATCTTTTATTATTGCATATTCTTTATTTCCCGGTTTTACTGGAAAATTCTTCAACGGTTCTTTTTATTCCCTGTTCCAGAGATATTTCCGGATGCCATCCCAAGTCATTTGCCCGGCTGGAATCCATGAGTTTCCGGTACATCCCGTCCGGCTTGGAAATATCCCATTTGATTTTCCCCTTAAACCCGGCGGCGGCGGCGATCTTCTCCGCCAACTCCCGGATGGTGATATCACTGCCGTAACCGATGTTGATAACTTCCGGCTGATCATGATGCTGCATAAAGTAGTAAATTGCGTTGGCCACATCATCAACATGGAGAAATTCACGCAACGGCTTTCCGCTGCCCCACAGCAGCTCTTCTTCCCGGTTTTCTGCTGCCGCTTCAACGAAACGCCGTATCAGAGCCGGGAACACATGGCTGTTTTCCGGGTCATAATTATCATTTGTCCCATAAAGGTTGCATGGCATCAGGCTTATTGTATTCCAGCCGTACTGGCGGCTTAAGTAAAGACAGAGTTTATACCCGGCAATCTTTGCCAGGGCGTATCCCTCGTTGGTTGGCTCCAACGGTCCAGTGAGGAGATACTCTTCTTTAATCGGCTGGGGCGCCTGACAGGGATAGATGCAGCTTGACCCCAGAAAACAAAACTTTTTTACCCCGTTCAGGTAACTTTGCATAATTACGTTATTCTGAATTTCCAGATTTTCCAGCAGAAATTCGGCACAATGTTTTTGGTTGGCCATAATACCGCCGACTTTTGCCCCGGCAAGAATAACATACTCCGGTTTTTCCGACTGAAAAAATGCTTTGACTGCCGCCTGATCACGCAAATCCAGTTCCTGATGCGAGCGCTTGATTATACAGTTATAACCTTCCCGTTCAAACTTGC
>CASECL010000311.1 GCA_949286445.1 uncultured bacterium
AAATGCAGTATTCACCGCGGCTGATGCTGGCCACGGTGGCGGAGCAGGAGCACATATTCACCACCGCACCGTAGTAATCGGGGTTCTTTTTGTGCTGTTCAAACATGTAGTTTGCCACCAGCTGGGTGAGAAAATAGGGTCCCTTGAGGTTGATGGTCATCAGGCGGTCAAAACTTTCTTCGCTGGCTTCGAGAATATCGGCGCGGACTTTGGGAGCCACACCGGCGTTGTTGACCAGAGCATTGAGTTCGCCGAATTCAGCAACGATCTTGTCCAGCATGGCCTTGCGCGCCGCTGAATCGGTGATGTCGCATTTGATGTAGAGAGCTTTGACGCCGTATTTGCTTTCCAGCTCGGCGCAGCGGGCGGCGTAATCCGCCGGATCGCCAAGGTCACAAAAGGCAACATTCCACTTTTCTGACGCCAGTTTTTCCACAATTCCGGCTCCGATGCCGCGACCTCCTCCGGTCACTAACGCGCTTCTGCTCATAATAAAAATCCTTTCCTTGATATGAAATATAGAAAAATGTGTTTTAATGCAAAAAATAAAATTTCAGAACTGAACCGTTCCGGCTTATTCCTGGCGGCGGCAAAAACCGCTGTCCCCCCGGGAAAAATCATCCGCTTCCGATGCCGCTTGACACTCAAAACAGTGCTTTCAATGCAGACCCCGGAAGCTGTTTATATAACGGATATTATTTAAACTCTTTGGCCAAAGCCGCGGCAGAGCAGGCCGCTTCTTTAATTTTGTTCCATTCTCCGTTGGCAATATCATCGGCTTTGCCCAGCCAGGTGCCGCCCACTGCCGCCACCTGGGGGATGGACAGATAATCCTGGGCGTTGGATGCGGTAACTCCGCCGGTAGGCATGAATTTCAGACCGAGATGTTTGTAAGGAGCGATAATTGACTTGAGCATTTTGACTCCGCCGGCGGCTTCCGCCGGGAAAAATTTCAGCATGCTGCAGCCCAGTTCAACTGCCTGTTCCACTTCGGATGGGGTGCAGATGCCGGGGCAGAAAGCCAGATCACAGCGGCGGGCTTCCTTTACCACGGTGGGATTGAAGCCGGGAGCCACGGCGAAAGATGCTCCACAGTCGAATGCCAGATGCAAGTCTTTTACATTCAGCACAGTGCCTGCGCCGAGAAGCATCTTCGGAAAGGCTTTTGCCACTTCGCGGATCACATCCGGAGCCGCTTTGGTGCGGAAGGTTATTTCCACTGCACTGAGGCCGGCAGAAGAAAATATTTCACAGATTTTCAAACCGTCTTCAACGCTGTTAAGCGCAAGTACCGGTACGATTTTCACCTGATCCAGGGCGGCGGCGGTAGCGATATGTTTTTCGGAAAAATTCATAAGATGTTCTCCAGTTTAGGTTGCTTGTGTAATTGTCCGCAAGTAATATACCACCTGACAGCGTTTTTTGCAAATGTATATACCCGGGAAAACGCATCATTGCAGTATAAAATACTGCCGGGACTTGAAAAAGCCGCTGACGGGTGTATATTCAGAAGAAAAATCGTTAAAACTTTTGTAAAATTAAAAAGGTAATACAGTATGACATCAAACCTTGACAGTCTGATTGCAGCCGTAGATGCAAACTATCTGCTCACCGCAGATGCGGAGGCAAAATATTGGGAAGAAGCGTATCCGCTGGGAAATGGATTTACCGGCGCGATGGTTTGGGGCGGCGTACAGAAGGAACGCCTGTCGCTCAATGATGATACTTTGTGGTCAGGTCTGCCGGGAAACCGCTTCGGGGAAAATCGCCCGGAAATGCTTGCCGAGGCAAGAAAAATGATCCGGGAACGGCGTTTTTCCGAAGCTTCAAAATATATTGCCGGCAATATGCTTGACAGCAACTGCCAGTCTTACCAGCCAGCGGGGGATCTGGAAATTGAATTTATCCGGGCCGGAAAAATAATGGATTATTCCCGCCGTCTTGATTTGAGAAAGGCAGAGGTGGAGGTGGTTTCATCCGGGGAAAACACAGAAGAAAAAAGAAAGTATTTTATTTCGTCCCCCGACCGGATCTGTGCCGGAAAATTTTCTTCGACCGGAGGCGATGGAATAAGCTGTATTTTCCGTTTCAGTTCTCCCATGCACCATTCGGTTGCTCCCGGAACCGGCGGAGCTCTGACACTGTCCGGAGAGTGTCCGGTATTCAACCGTTACAATAAAGTGGTGTGGCAGGACGAAAATGGCAACTCAGGGATAAAATATCACATCCGGCTGGAAGTGAGAAATTCCGGCGGAAAAAAGGTGGTTTATGCTGACCGGATTGAAGTAAAAAATGCCGCGGAAGTGGAATTTTATCTTTGCATCTGCAGTAATTTTATTGACTTTAAAACAATGCCCGAAGCTGGATTTGAAGAACTGGCATCCCGCAATGAAGCTGTATCTGCCGCCATTGCCGGTGCAAGTTTCGGAGAACTCGAGGCAAGACATATTGAAGACTACAAAAAAATGTTTGACCGGGCCGCGCTGGAATTGCCTGCCGGGGAAAATTCCATGCTGCCCACCGCAGAACGCATCCGCCTCGGCGGCGGGGAAAAGGATAACGCGCTGGCCGGACTGTTCTTCAATTTCGGCCGTTACCTTACCATTGCTGCCAGCCGTCCGGGCAGCAGGGCAATGAATTTGCAGGGGATCTGGAATGCTCTGCTTTGTCCTCCCTGGGGGTGCAATTACACCACCAATATCAATCTGCAGATGAACTACTGGCCCACCGATGCGATGAATTTACCGGAATGCATGGTGCCGTTTTTCGACTTTCTGCGGTCGTGGGCTCAAAACGGAAAAGAGGCGGCAGAAAAGCTGTTCAACTGCCGGGGCTGGTGCGGATTTCATAACTCCGACTTGTGGGCGTTTGCCACCCTTGCCACCGGGCAGACCAAGTGGGGTTTCTGGCCGATGGGCGGGGCATGGTGCGCAACGATGATTATGGAACACTACCGTTACACCGGAGATCAGGAATTTCTGAAGGAATTTTATCCTTTGATGGAGGAAAGCTGCCGGTTCCATCTGGATTTTCTGAGCGAGGATAAAGAGGGAAAGCTGATTCATTCACCATCGACATCACCGGAAAATGTTTTCATTGATCCGTCTGACGGGGAGGAGGCGGCGGCGGTGGAAATGAGCGCGATGGATTATGAAATCCTCACCGAACTCTTTTCCGGAACGCTGGAAGCTATGCAGATACTGAATATTACTCCGGATATAAAAAGAGAAATAGAAGAAGCTCTGCCGCGGCTGCGGCGGCCTGAGGTCGGCAGGTACGGTCAGCTGTGTGAATACGGTGAAGATTTTGATGAAAAAGAGGTAAATCACCGTCATTTGTCTCATCTTTTCGGCGTTTATCCGGGCAGCTCGATCCGCCCGGACCGCAATAATGACCTGTATGAGGCGGCAAAGGTAACTACATTGCGGCGTGGGGATTTCTCCACCGGCTGGGCAATGGGGTGGCGGCTGGCTTTTCAGGCCAGGTTCGGCAACGGTGAAAGAGCATATAATATTTTGCGGAACCTTTTCACACTGGTAAATCCGGAAGCAGAAGTCGAGTATATGCAGGGCGGCGGGCTTTATGCCAATCTCTTTGATGCACATCCGCCGTTTCAGATTGACGGAAACTTCGGAGCCGCGGCGGCAATTGTTGAGATGTTGGCTCAAAGCCACCGGGTTGACGCGGCCGGCAGGACGGAAATACATCTGCTTCCCGCTTTGCCGGGCGGCTGGAAAGAGGGTAGCTTGCGCGGTATCCGGCTCCGGGGGGGATTTGAACTGGATTTAGCATGGTGTGATTGCAGTCTCTCGGAAGTAAAGGTTAAAAACCTGAATTCCAAAAAAGCAGACTTTATTCTGGTTTGGGGCGGCAAAAGGGAGATGCACCGGCTGGAAAGCGGTTCAGAATTCCGGATCAGCAACAGATAATTGCGTTTACCGGAAATAATTTCCGGAAGAATGATTTGCAAAATAATTTTTTCCGTGTATTATATTTTATGCGGGGAAAAGTGGTGCAGAAAAATAGTTCCACCCGGAAAAAAATAAAAGTTGACCGCCGCAGAGCGGAGATTTTCCGCCTCCTGATTCCGGAAAAGAAAGTGTTCTGTCCGGGGCTTGGCAGGGCAGGGGGATTTTCAGACTGCGGCGTTGAAAGGACAGGTTTTTGATATATGCTGTGGCCTGATTACCCTGAACTGGAATATGTTTTCCGATTGCTGATTGCCGGAATACTGGGAGGCTTGGTGGGACTGGAGCGGGAATACCGCTCCAAGGAAGCCGGAACCCGGACACATTTTCTGGTGGCTCTGGGCAGTGCGTTGCTGATGATGATTTCCCAGCACGGTTTTGCAGATGTTGCTGAGCTGGGGTGGATAAAAATTGATCCGGGACGGATTGCCGCCCAGATCGTCAGCGGAATCGGTTTCCTCGGTGCCGGAATAATAATTTTCCACAAACAGGCGGTAAAAGGATTGACCACCGCCGCCGGAATCTGGGTCGCCGCCGGGATCGGAATGGCAGTAGGCGGAGGGATGTATATTCTTGGACTGGTGGCTACCATTCTGGCTCTTGCCGGACTGGAATTATTGCAGTTAAGTTCATTTCGCCTCGGACTGATCAGCCGCACCGCCAGAGTGGTCTTTTCCGTGCCGGATATACAGGCAATGAATTTTTTCATGGAAAATATTGTAAAAACCGGATGCCGGATCGGGGAATTTTCTTTCAAGAAAAACTCTGATGGCAAAATTAAAGTATCAGTATTGCTTCACTACCGGATAAAAAATCCGGATGACACACAGATTGTTCGGGAATTGGAGAAAATTCCGGAGGTGGATTTGGAAAATTTTGAATAAATCCATCCACGCCGGAACGCAGATAAAATAGTCGATTATGCAAAACCCTATTTTGAGACAGTTTTTAGGAAATGAGAGCGCCGCGTACTGTCGTACGCAAGCTCAAAATTG
>CASECL010000312.1 GCA_949286445.1 uncultured bacterium
AAGATGAAAATGTGCCAAAAAGTGCCGTTTTGACAATTCAAGGCGCCTTGCATGGAATCGGATCAGAACGATAGTTTTTTATTGCACGGTAAGCGGTTGCGGCTTATTCTGAGGTAGAAACGGCACCGGCGGACTCTCATCTCCCGGGTACCATATAATTTATCTGCTGTCACGGCGTTTTGACGCAATTACTCCCTGATATTCACCGGGTTACCAGGAAAATATCAGGGAGTTTAATTATAATTTCAGTACTGATGCAGGATTTGCGGTCAGTTGTTTACACTTTTAAGTACCATTTCCTTTACGGACAGTTCCGCTCCGGGGTCGGCAAAATACCCGGTCATCAGTCCGGTAAAGCCCCCCGCAGTCTCTATGGAGAGACAGCGGTTCAGACAGCTGGCCAGAGAAATTCTGTTCCCTGATTCGTCAATACCGTAAAATTCCACCCGGGTATTCCGGAAGACAAAACCTGTTTTCATGCCTTTGAACGGCAAGGTTTCCTCCACAATAATATCTCCGATAACCCGGCGGAGTTTCCAGTTTTCGCCGTCACGGAAAAAATCATAGTGATATTTTTCATTCATAAAAAGCGTCATGCCTCCGATTCCCCGGACAGAATTGAATTCGCTCTCAAATTCAAAATTTTTATCCGGCGGCCGGTGCAGCAGCATTACCGCAGTGGAGTTGACGGAATTTATACTGTCATGGTTGCCTTTTAAAATCAGATTGCCGGGGTGGAAAACAATGTTTTCCGGATGCGGTATTCTGAGCTCCACCCAGCCGGGTGAACGCTGTTTGAAATTATCTTTGATGACAACGGTGTCAAGATTTTCCTCCATCACCGGTTTGCCCTCATTGACGATCGGCCAGCCGTCCTGCCAGGAAACTTTGCCGATAAAACTTTCCCGTCCCAGGTGATGCACCCGCGGAAAACGTCCCGGCACTTCACGGATAGCCAGAAATACTGCGTAAAAATTGCCTTTGCCGTCATCAACAAAGTCTGCATGTCCGCAGCATTGCACACAGCTTTTGTCCACACCCCGGGCGGTAATCACCGGATGCGGACAATTTTCAAACGGTCCCCAGGGGGACAGCCCCCGTCCGACCGCCGCCAGATGTCCGCGCCCGGTGCCGCCTTCGGCGTCCATAATATAATAATAACCGCCGATTTTATAAAGGTGCGGAGCTTCAACAAACCCCTGCCCGATTCCCGGCCAGACGTTCTTCATATCGCTTAAAAGTTCTCCGGTATCCGGATTGATCAGCCACTGCCGGTTACGGCTGACGGTGAGGTAACATTTGCCGTCAGTGTCAAAAAACAGCGATGGATCAATGCAGTCATCCGGCAGATCCAGCCGGATGGGATCGCTCCATGGTCCGGCGGGATTTTCCGCGGTGACAATGAAGTTTATTGTGTGTCCCCGCATTACGGTGGTGATCATGTAGAAACGCCCGCGGTGGTAACGTATGGTGGGAGCCCAGATGCCGTGTGAAGCATCGCATCCGGTTAAATCAAGCTGGCTTTGACGGTTCAGAACGTTTCCGATCTGAGTCCAGTTTTCCAGATCCCGGCTGTGAAATACCGGCACCCCGGGGAAAATTCAAAACTGCTGCATACCAGATAATAATCTTCGCCTACCCGGCAGATTGAGGGATCCGGGTGGAAGCCTCTCAAAATAGGATTTTTCATGCTATTCTACCTTTGAAAATATGGTTTGAAACGTATGATTTCTTCATAATAATTTACTTTGATAATATTTTATTTTCAAGATAAAACAGTAAAATATAGCGATTATAACGTTTTCAGATTATCGGGGGGAACGTTTTGTCCGGATGCAGGTATTTTGCGGGGCAAACAGTTATTTAATCCGGAAACCTGGCCGGGAAAAATAAAAAACACCCCGGATCATCAAACTGACCCGGGGTGTTGATGAAAATCTGAGGTGTGATTACACTCCCATGGACTTGAGAATACCGTGTTCAAGGCCGCGGATTTCCGCCAGTCCCTTCAGCCGGCCGATGGCGGTGTAGCCCGGATTGGGACAGGGCGGCTTGGACAAATCATCCAGCATGGTGTGCCCGTGATCCGGACGGAAAGGCAGCCGCCAGTCGGCGCGTCCGGCTTTTTTCCGCCGGATCTGTTCCTCGATAATGGCCTTAACCAGACCGTACATATCTACGACGCCCTCCAGATGGTTGGCTTCATAGAAGTTGCCTTTGCCGTCGTGGGCGGTGCTGCGGAGATGGACAAAACCCACCCGGTCGGCACAGGCTTTGAACATTTCCACAATGTCATTGTCCAGTCTGCCGCTGAAACTTCCGGCACAGAAGCAGACTCCGTTCGCCGGGGAATCCACCATTTTCAGCAGATTGCGCACATCGTCAATGGTGCTGAATATGCGCGGCAGACCGAGAATGGGATAAGGCGGATCATCCGGATGGATTACCATAATGCAACCGGCTTCTTCTGCCACCGGGCAGACTTCAGACAGAAAATGTTTCAAATTATTTTCCAGGTCGGCCCGGGTGAGTGTCTCATACTTTTTAAGCATGGCACGCACATCTTCAAGGGTAACGCCTTTGAAACCGGGGAAGTTGTCAATTAATCCGGTGGTGAATTTCTTCACTTCTTCCGGCGTCATGCTTTCGTAAAACGCTTTGGCTTCCGCCACCTTTTCCGGGGTGTAGGATTTTTCCGCTCCCTCGCGCTTCAAAATGAAGATTTCAAAAGCGGCAAACTGCGCCTGGTTGAAGTACAATGCTTCCGACCCGTCCGGCAGACGGTAAGCCAGATCGGTACGGATCCAGTCCAGTACCGGCATAAAGTTGTAGGTAATAACTTTTATGCCGCATTTGCCGAGGTTGCGCAATGAAATCTTGTAATTTTCAATGTATTCTTCGCAGCGTCCGGTACCGGTTTTGATGTCTTCATGAACCGGCAGACTCTCCACCACGCTCCACACCAGTCCGGCATCGGCGATGATTTTCTTATGTTTTTCGATCTCCTCCACACTCCAGACTTCACCGTAAGGTATATGGTGCAGTGAACTGACCACTCCGGTGGCTCCGGCCTGGCGGATGAATGACAGCGGTACCGGGTCTTTCGGCCCGTACCAGCGGAAAGTTTGTTCCATATTGTAAGACATGATTAAACTCCGGAAAAGGCGGCAAAACCGCCGTCGATAGGCAGAACGATACCATTGATAAATCCGGCGGCTTCATCATCCAGCAGGAAGAGCAGTGCTCCGGTGAGATCTTCCGGTTTGCCGAATTTTCCCATCGGGGTGTGGGTGAGAATGGTTTTTCCTCTGGCAGTAAGAGAACCGTCCGGGTTAGTCAGCAGTGTGCGGTTCTGATCGGTGAGGAAAAATCCCGGTGCAAGGGCGTTCACCCGGATGTTCACCCGGGAAAAATGCACTGCCAGCCACTGGGTGAAGTTGCTTACCGCCGCTTTCGCTCCGGAGTATGCCGGAATTTTGGTAAGGGGGCGGAAAGCATTCATGCTGGAAATATTGATTACATTGCCGCCCTTTCCCGCCGCCATGCCCCGGCAGAATACCTGGGTCGGGAGCAGGGTGCCGAGAAAATTCAGATTGAAAACAAATCCCACACCGGCTGGATCAAGATCAAAGAACGAAGTGACCCCTTCCAGTTTTTCTGCCAGATCTCCGGGTTCGAGGAACTCCTTGGATGTGGTTCCCTTGGGATTGTTTCCGCCGGCACCGTTGATCAGAATATCGCAGTCGCCGTAAGCGGCTTTCACCTTGGCTTCTGCCTGTTTCAAACTTTCAATATCCAGTACGTTGGTACCGATGCCCATGGCTTCGCCGCCGGCAGTTTTGATTTCCTCCGCCACCTTTACCGCGTTGGCCTCACGGAGATCGAGAATTGCCACTTTTGCTCCGGACTCTGCCAGAGCTTTGGCCATAACGCTGCAGAGAATTCCGCCGCCGCCGGTAACTACCGCTACTTTTCCTTTAAGATCGACTTTCATGATAATTGCTCCTGTATTTATTTGCAATCCGGTAAAATTTTAAATCAGACTCAGACACCGAAAAATCTTTTCGGCCCGGCATAACAGATATCTTTAACCAGTTCTGCGGCAACTTTTTCCGGAATTCTGCCGCGCTCAACCATTTCTCCAGTCACATCGCAGAGCACCCGGCGGAACATTTCAAAGCGGGAACCGTAACTTAAAAGTTTGCGGGAATCAGACACCATTCCGGCAAATGCGCTCAAAAGATCCACTCCGGAAATATACTCCAGCTGTCTTTTCATTCCTACCGGAGTATCGCAGAGCCACCAGGCTGATCCCAGCCGCACTTTATCCCCGAATGCCCGGGACAGCGTCGCCAGCGTTGCCTGATGGGTGGCATCCAGGCAGTAAAGCACCACTTTGAGCCGTCCGTCAAAACGGTTGAGGAAAGCGGTCAATTCCGGCAGGAAATCCTGAAAATGATTGCTGACATCGCCTCCGGAATCCGGTCCGAGTGTGTCGAAAAGTTTTTTACGCACATCCCGTACTGCGCCGAGATGAAGCTGGGTGACAAAATTCTTTTCTGCGTTCAGTTCCGCCGCTTCGCAAAGGAAGTAGCTCATATAGTCGGAGATCTCTTTTTCTGAGAGTTTTTCTCCCTTTCTGGCCTTCCGGAAAACGGCATCGGCATCGGAATAACTTACCTCATGCCCCAGCGGAAGTTCCAGGCCGTGATCACTGGCAACGCAGTGGTTGTCGGCAAAGTAATCATGGGAAAGGCGCATGGCTACCATCAAGTCCG
>CASECL010000313.1 GCA_949286445.1 uncultured bacterium
CCAGTCAAGTGCGATTTTGTCGTAACTGAATGGTTCCGCCGGCACCGGAGCATCTTCCGGCATGGAAAATTCCCCCTCCATCTGCAGGGTAACCTTGCCATCCGGCAATGCCACCGGCCAGCCGTCGGCGTCGAAAGTCATCGGCACCAGAAAGGTTTCCCTCCCCAGATGATAAAAATATTGCTCGCTTATCCGGTATCCCAGGCATACGCCAAAATAATTTCCTTCCCCGTCATCAATCAGGTCAAAGTGGCCGATACCCTGAATAATATTCCGGTGATCACAATCCCGGTTGCTCAAAAAAGGATTGTGCGGACAGCTTTCAAACGGCCCCCACGGACTTTTGCTGCGGGCTGCGGTCTGCATATGCCCATATTGACAGCCACCCTCGGCAATGAGAAGATAGTAATAACCGTTGATTTTATAGAGATGAGGTCCCTCCGGATATTTACCGCTGATGCCGCCCCAGATAAATCTTGAGGGACCTATTTTGCCGGTTTTTACATCGATTTCGGCCTGATAAATCCCCTTGGGATCTGCCGGAGTGGGTGCTCCGTTGCTGGTAAGATAGACTTTGCCGTCATCGTCAAACAGCAGCGACGGATCAATGCCCGGCTGATCAATCCATACCGGCTCCGACCATTCGCCGTAAATATCATCGGTGTGGACTAAAAATTTCCGGCATATCCCATGGTAATCCATTACCGTAGTGATCATGTAAAACGTTCCATTATGGTAACGCAGTGTCGGAGCCCAAATCCCTTTTGACGGCGGGCAGAAAGTCAGATCAAGCTGACTTTTTCTGGTTAACGCATGACCGATTTTACGCCAATGCACCAAATCCCGGCTGTGGAACAGCGGCACCCCGGGAAAATATTCAAATGAGCTTGCCGCCAGATAATAATCCTTGCCCACCCGGCACACACTGGGATCAGGATAGAAACCGGGAATAACCGGATTTTGATATGATCGCTTCATTATGATTTTTCTCCTCTTGCCTTTCTCCGTTGTTCTTTGAGGTAGAGTTTGTCGCCGGCACTTCGGATTGCTTTAAGCAGGGCACTTTTTTCCTTCAGCACCTGACGTAACGGAAGATTAAAATATACTTCAAGAAAGCGGAATATGTCTTTTTTTCCGATTCCGATATCCCGGCTGGAAAAATACAGTCCGGCCAGATCTTTGATTAAGTAGTGCCGGGGAACTTTTTTTCTGATCTGCGCCCGGTGCAGATCAATTACATAGAGATCATACTCCGGTTTTTTCAGCATAAAGTGGCACAGATAACAATCCCGGTGGTTGATGCCGTTATCATGCATAATCGCGGCGGCGACCGCCAGTTTGCGGGTTAATTTTATCTTTTCTGCTGGGCAGGGGGGCCGCTGCGGCCAATTGGAAGTGTATTCTTCCAGATTGGGCATATTTTTCAATTCTGCAGTAATAATAAAGGATTCCCGTTCGGCCGGGTTCCAGTTGCGGCTGCCGAATGCGCATACTGTCATAGTTTTGCCGCCGCGTGCGGTGTAAAGATTTATGGCATCAAATTCATTATCCGCCCCCAGAGCCGGCATTTTGAACATCAGCACATTTTTTAATATTTCGCGCCAGCCGATCCCGCGGTGAACTTTGGCAAAAAAAGCTTTTCCTGCTGTTTCAAAACGGAAGGTGCGGCGGTTTTTTACCTGACGGAAAACTTCTCCAGCCAATTTTTCCGCTTCATCAAAAGGATCTTTATCCTGCCAAAGGGCGGCGAAAAAATCATTCAGATACAATCTTTTTCTTTTGCAGCACATACTTCCTCTATTATTTCAGCGGCCTTTGCCGCTCTGGAGTGAAAATCATGTTTTCCAGCGTATTCTGCGACCTGTTTCCTCAAATCGTCAAGGTGATTCAGTGCCTGGGTAATTGCTTCTGCCAATTCTTCAGAATCAGCATTTTCCTTTACTGTCTTTCCGCCGGATTCCCGGATAAAAGATGAAAAACCGCAATTTTCTGTGCATATTACCGGCAGATGCAAGGTTATTGCCTCAAGCAAGACAGAACCTGCCGCCTCTTCCCGCGCCGGATGCACCATCAGGTCGGAAGCCAGCAGCAGCGATTTTACTTCATCACAGCGGCCTAAAGGCAATACCCGCACCCCGCTTTGTATAATCTGCCGGTTCATCCAAGTCTGTGAATCAGCTCCGGCTAAAGCTACCGTAATATTTTTCTTTTTTCCCGCGTCCAGCATGGCACAGGCCGCTAAAAGCCGGTCTCCCCCTTTGCGTTTCAGATTTGAACCGACCAGACAGATCAGAAATTCATCTTCTTTTATTCCGTGATCCTTCCGGAATTTCCGGCGGATATTTTCAGCTTCATTCTGACTTGCCGGGTAACGGCAGCTGTCCTGTATTCCGGGCGGCAGCAGTTTCAGCCGGGAAGCATCCAGCCGGTAACGCCGCCGGTAACCTTCAAGCTGTTCCGGCACAATAAGCATTGCCACTGTTTTTGCCGCCGGTGAAAATACCGCCGCTTCCAAAGCCGCCAGTTTCCGGTGCCGTGGACTGAGATAACGTGAGAAAAAATTCTTTTTTTCCAGCAAATCAAGAAAACAATTATCTCCGGCAAAGAAAACATCCAGGTGAACCGTCCTGACAAAACCGACAATACCGGAGTAACCGCCTTCTTTCTGTACCTCAGAATAAACCTTTTCCCCCAGTTCCGCGATCCTGCCGTGGTTGGTAAAAGATGATAACTTTAAAACTCTTACTTCAGCAAAATCCGGTTTTTCCCCCTCCCAGCTGGCACAGAATATCACCACTTTATGACCTCTGACAACACAGCTTTCAGCCATACGCAGCATATCCAGCTGAACCCCGCCGTAAGGGAAAAATTTTACCAGTTCAAAAGCAAACTTCATAATCCCTTTTTCCTGAAAAGCACACAGTCGTCACCCGCCATTCTGCCGCGATTGAGAATTTCAAATTTTTCTTCCAGTTTTTTCACATCTCCGTCCGGCGCAAGCGGTTCAAGTTTATCCACCCGGGCAATAAATACACTTTCCGGACCGAGACTGTCGATAACCTCCGCGCCGCCACAGTGGTCAAACATATTGCGTTCCTCATACCCGTCGCCAATCCTCCCGGCGATAAAACGGGGACGGAAACGCTTTTCCCGCGGCAGATTTACCATGAATTTATGTTCATCTCCATCCGGGCCGAGCCGGAAAAAATAAACGTTTTTACCGGTGATGAATGGTATGGAGCTGTTGACAAACTGTTTTGAACTTTGATATCTGGCTTCAAACGGTACAATGATTTGAGTTACCAGCAGAGCAAAAAACAACGCCCCAAAAATCATCAGTGATTTTTCGGTTTTATATCTCCGGCGCAGAAACAGCAGCAGTAATATAACCATTAAGCCTAACGGTACCAATTCCTTTCTGCCTCCGCCAAGATAAAGATACGATATGACAATCAATACCATTGCTGTTAAAGTGCAGACCGGGGGGATAAGAAAACAGAGTTTTAAAATCAATCTTTTTAATGCCGCAAGATATCCGTCATTGCAGAAATTCATAAATCCCCAGGCCGCCGCCAGAGCCAGAGCGGGGACTGCACTGCTGGCGTATCGAATATGTTTAGTGCCTGGTATGCTCAGCAGCAGCAATTCCAGCACTGCCCAGCCGAACAGCATGCGGAGAAATTTAATTGCCCCGCGTTCATCTTTTTTTATACAAAAAATGCTTTTTATATAATATACAAACACAGCAAGCCCGATGGCATAGGCTGGCGCAAATGATCCTGCCGCGTCGGCAAAATAGTAGAATATTCCCTCATCCGAGCCAATACGGCTGGAAATCTGATCAAAATAAAATGTTTCCCATAATTTTTCCCCGCCGACTTTCAGAATCAGCAGATAACCCATATATAACAGAAAAATATCAAAAATCAGGCTGGAAACTCCGGCAATAATAATTTTTTTCCATTTAAGACCGGCAATAAAATATCCCGCCATCGCCGCATTTATCAATATCAATCCCAGCGGGCCGCGGAATACTAATGCCAATACCATACAAAACGGTACGCCCAGATAATATTTCCAGTTGTTGTCATGATCTGCCGAAAAAAGCAGATATATCATCCAGCTTACCGCCGCCGCCACCGCCATATCACACCCCGGAGACCGGGCTATATTGATAAATTCATAGGAAAAAAACAGAAATATTACTGCAAAAAAACCTAAATCCCGTTTTGCCTTTTCGCCGATCAAATAGGTGGCGGTAACTGTCAGCGCAGCAAAAACAGATGTCGGCAACGCCAGAGTGAACATATTGATATATTTTCCTCCCAGTGATGCCAGGTGCATCAGATAAAACACGCTTACCGGATAGTCGGTATAATATACTCCGTTGAGGGTGGGGAAAATTCCTGTGCCGTAAAGAGATATCTCTGAAGTCATCAGTGCAAAACGGCAGTTTATCCGGGTGATTTCCAATCCCGCCAGTCCGGAGGCATAAATAACCAGACTGAAGATAAATACCCACAATGGACGTTTATTCAACTCCTTAATCGAGTGAATCATCTGAAATAACCTCTTGGTAATTAAGCTGTTCAAGCTCATCTGATATTCTCTGCCGCGCCCCGGGTTTCCCGGTTCTGCGCCCGGAAATTTCCCGGTTGAGTATCATGGTGGCATGATTGAGATGCCGCAGGTATTTATTCAGCTCCTCGGACTCAATAAACACCATCTTAAAGCCTGCCTCTTCCAGCATGCGGTGGGCTGAGGCTCCGGCAGTAGCTCCATCAAAAAAACCATTAGTATATTTTTTCAGCAATTCTGTGCGGTAAAGCGCGCAATGACTGCGCAGATAACGCAACTCTTTTTCATCCGGGAAAAATATTTTTTTTATCAGTTTTTCAGTGGATTTAAGAAAATGTTTCCAGGGCGAGACATATTCAAGCTTCCAGCTGCCCACCCCGGCTGTTTCCGGTGAAGATTCAATTTTGCCCAGCAGAAAATCCAGCCAGCCTGGATTTATAACGATGGTGTCCGTATGCATTACCAATACATACGGAGTTTTCACCATCTCCAGAGCCTCATCCAGTGATCTGGAGTGCATTTCAGGCGGTGTCTCTCCGTCATGCCGGGGACGTTCAAAAAGTTTTATCCATTTCAATGAACGCAGATATTCGGTTGATTCATCCTGTGAATCATTGTCGATTGCCAAAACTTCCACCCGGTTCAAATCGGTGTATTTTTTCAGCGAACGCAGACAGAATTTGGTTAATCCCGGCGTTTTGTAATTCGGCAGCAAGATGGTGAGAATTTTGCTCATTTTTTCTTCCTTCCGTCTGATCTGCCGGTTTTCCCAGCGGAGGAAGAGCTGCCGGATGACCTTGAAGGTTTGCGTGGTCTTTTACTTTGAAAAGACCGTTCCGGGGAGTGGAAACTCTCCACCTTTTTAGGTCTCGGCCTCAGTTCCAGCCGGATCGGAAATCCGGTAAGATCAAAAGCTGAACGCAGCATTTTTTCCAAATATGACAAATAATTAGGCGCACAATATTCCACCCGGTTGACAAAGAGCAGAAAACTCGGCGGCATTTTTCCGGTTTGCGAGGCGTAATAAAATTTCAGCGGAGCATTTCCCACCACCGGCGGAGTGTAACGCTCCACCGCGTCAGATAAAATTTTGTTCAGCACGCTGGTGGATATTGCCACATCCATTTGTTCACGCAGCTGGGCGATACCGTCAAGCAATTCCCCCAGCCCGCTCTTTTTCAGCGCGCTGACAAAACATACCGGAGCGTAAGCCAGTCCGGGCAGAGTACGGCGGATTTCATCCAGCATGACTTTTCTGGTTTCCTCCGGAGTACTCAGGTCAACTTTATTGGCCACAATTATTGCTGCTTTTCCTGCCTCGGCAATCATTGAAGCGATTTTCTTATCCTGACTGGTAACTCCGTCTCCGGAGGCCTCCACCAGAAACAGCACCAGATCTGCCCGGCGTATCGCGCTCTGGGAACGCATTGAGCTGAAATACTCCACCACGGTATCAACCTTGGTTTGTTTGCGTATTCCGGCGGTATCCACCAGCACTGCTTTGGTCATGCCGTCACGGTAACGGATGGCAAAATCCACATCCACTGCATCCCGGGTGGTGCCGGCCACATCGCTGACAATAACTCTTTCTTCTCCCAGCAGTGCATTTACCAGTGACGATTTTCCTACATTCGGCCGTCCGATCAGGGCAATGGAAAATGGTTTTTCCGCCGCGGCCTCACCGTCTCCAGAGTCAGAGGCACCGGATTTATCTTCATCCGTGGCACTGTTATTTTCCCTGTCTTCCGGAAGCAGGGAAAGGGCGCACTCAATCAGATCATTTATCCGGTAGTTATGTTCACATGACACCGGTATAACATGTGCAAACCCCAGTCTGGCAAATTCCGCAGAATCCAGTACCAGCTGCTTATTATCGGATTTATTAACAGCATAGACTGCCTTTTTGCCGGAGACTCTCACCTGTTTGGCAACCTCCTCGTCCAGCACGGTAACTCCCTCCTGGGCATTACCGACACAAATAAGCACATCGGCTGACTCCAGTGCAACATTGGTCTGCGCAGTAATCGCTTCATCCCAGTTTATTTTGCCGTCAAGGTCTTTTTTCCTTACCTTTTCTCCGCGCAACAGTCCCAGACCTCCGGTGTCCACCAGAGTAAAATGCCGTCCGTTGAAGCTGGCGGGGGCGACCACCCGGTCCCGGGTCACACCGCTCATTTCATGCACAATGGAAAGCCGCCGTCCGATCAAGGCGTTGAAAATTGAAGATTTCCCCACATTGGGACGCCCGACAATGGCGATTACCGGAAGATTTTTATTTTCTTTATCAGACATGAAATAGTTATTCCGTCGGTTTTTCCATTTTTTTCAGATCTTTTTCCGCAAATTCGATTACCTTGTCGAATTTTGCGGCATTTCCCGGTTCAATATCAACCAGTGCCTTGTGGGCATCAACTACTGCTCTTGCCCGGGGCAGGGCTTCGGTATTGGCGGCTACATTAAGTGCCGAATCAGCCGTTTTTCCCGGAGCTGCTGTAATTTCTTTTTCTTCGAATACAAAAAGTTTGTCCACGCCAAGACCTTTAAGCAGGCCGAAGACGGTGGGGGTTATATTGCAGATACTGGTACGTTTGCCCTGCGTCCTGGCGGCGAGGGCGAGCATGGTCATTACTCCCATGAAAGTACTGTCCACCGCGGTGCATCCGCTCATTTCAAACACAATTTTCCGGTAATTGGGTGACAGATTGCGGGATAGCTCCCGCAGCGGCACCGCATAATCAAAGTTTGCCCGGCCGGAAACCTGGATAATATAAGAGTCCCCGTCTTCGGATATCATAAGATTGGCGTTGTTCATTTTGCACCTATAACTGCTTTTATCCGGCGTACGCCGCGGCTTGAACTCTCTTCTTTCTTGATTTTGAAAGACTGCAGCTCTCCGGTGTTGGCCGCATGCGGACCGCCGCAGATTTCACAGCTGACATCGCCGATCTTGTAAACTTTTACTTTAGCTCCGTATTTGTCTTCAAACAGCCCCATTGCGCCCATCGCTTTTGCTTCCGGCACCGTCATTTCACTGCATTCCACCGGAATATTGGCGGCAATGACTTCATTTACCAGTCTTTCCACCTCCGCCAGCTGTTCTGGGGTAACTTTTTCTTCGTGGGAAAAGTCAAAACGCAGACGTTCCGCGGTAATATTGGATCCTCTCTGTTCCACATGGCTGCCCAGCACTTTCCGCAGTGCCGCCTGAAGAAGGTGAGTGGCGGTATGCAGACGGGAGGTGGCAACGGAGTGGTCTGCCAGACCGCCCTTGAATTTCTGTTCCGCCCCCTGGCGGGAGAGTTCCTGATGTTTGGCAAATGCCTCTTTGAAACCATCTACATCTACGCTGAAACCGCGTTCTTTAGCCATTTCAACCGTAAGTTCAATTGGGAAACCGTAGGTTTCGTAAAGATAAAACGCATTTTTCCCGCTGATAACCTTTTTCTCGATATGCGGAGGCACCCGTCCGATCAGTTTTTCAAACTCACGGGTACCCTTTTCCAGAGTTTCCGCAAACTGTTTTTCCTCCCGGTCAAGTTCAGACTTGATTTTATCTTCCTGTGCCTCAAGTTCCGGATAAATTTCCCGGAATGAAGCAATCACCGCATCGGCAATTTCAGAAGTAAAAGCCCGTTCAATTCCCAGCTTTTTCCCCTCTCTGATGGCACGGCGGATCAACCGGCGCAGAACGTATCCCTGATCAACATTGCCCGGAGTTACATTGTCGGCAATAATGAATACCGCCGCACGGAGATGGTCGGCGATAATGCGTTCACCGGGAACCCGTTCCGCCGGAGCTTCGGCAAGTCCGCGGACGCGGTCGAGGGCATTAAACAGCGGCGTGAAAATCTCAGTGTCGTAACAGCTTGCTTTGCCCTGCAAAATAGCATTTACCCGCTCAAGTACCATGCCGGTATCGATATTTTTCTGAGCGGAAGGAACAATTTTACCCTCTGCGGTCTTGGTGTATTCCATAAATACATCATTCCAGATTTCCACCCAGAGCTTATTGGCCGGATCGAATTTTTCCGGCGGCGGCAGTTCTCCGGTCCAGTAAAACATTTCGCTGTCCGGACCGCAGGGGCCGGTCTCTCCCGCCGGCCCCCACCAGTTGTCTTTTTTGCCGCATTTGGCGATGCGTTCTTCCGGAATTCCCAGTGAACGCCAGAGCTCAAATGCTTCAGCATCAAATGGCGCGTCATCATCTCCGGCAAACACAGTTACCGCCAGGCGCGATACCGGGATATTGAGATAATCTTTGCCGGTGAGAAATTCGTAACTGAATTTTATGGCTTCGGCTTTGCCGTAATCCCCCAGCGACCAGTTTCCCAGCATCTCAAAAAAAGTAAGGTGTACGGGATCGCCGACTTCATCAATATCTCCGGTGCGGATACACTTCTGGAAGTCTGTAAGTCTCTTGCCTGCCGGATGTTTTGCCCCCTGGAGATACGGCACCAGCGGGTGCATGCCGGCAGTGGTGAAAAGGCAGGTCGGGTCGTTTTCCGGGATCAGGGATGCACTTTTGATTGCCTGATGGCCGCGGGAAACGAAAAAGTTTATGAATTTGTTTCTCAATTCATTGGCTGTCATAATAATGAAATCCTCAAAAAATATTTCCGGTTTTACAATTCCAATCGGATTACTATATCACAGCAAACTTTTTTTTCAAGTTTGCCGTTTTGAAAAAACAGTAAAGTGTATTGTTTTTATTCCCGATTTGCAATTTAACCGAAAAGGGTGTATCTTTATAAGATTTGTCTTAAAATATGCTCTTGCCTGCAGTTTCAAAAAGATGGCAGGCGAAAGAAAGGAAAAACAGCCATGAAAATGAATAGAAAAATTTTTCTTCCGATTCTCGGTGTGGCAGTGACTGCAGCTATGGTATCGTGCAGCACGATCTCCAATGACGGCAGTGCCGGAAAGAGCGATACTGCAGAGGAAAGCAGAAATCAATTTGCCCGGCAGTCCGAAAAACTGGGCGGGGAAATGCTGATTGCGCTTCAAAAAGGAGACGGAGAAAAATTCATTTCCCTGCTGCCGGAGGAGATGCGGAAAAAATTCGGGGAAAAAGAGTTTAAAGCCACTTCAGAAGAATTGGCACAGAGCATGGGCAGGATTGAGAAATTTGAA
>CASECL010000314.1 GCA_949286445.1 uncultured bacterium
ATTGCTGCGGAGCACTTTCAACGCGGCCGGACGGTCAAGCGAAATCTGATGCGCCAGATAAACCAGCCCCATGCCGCCTTTTCCTAAAACCTTTTCAATCCGGAAATCTCCGAATATACTGCCTTCTTCCAACGGAATTTCCGGAATAACCAGCATGGCTCCACACTGGGTACACTTAATTTTAGTACCCGGCTCCGCGCTTTCACTTTCCAGAATTGTATTGCATTTCGGACAAGTTATCTGCATAAAAATCACCCTCCGTTAAATTTTACCGTGACGCGGCTTCAAAGGCTCTGGCCGCCGCAAGAAGTTCTTTCTCTTTAAGACTTGGTGCCATAAATTGAACATTTACCGGCATGCCGGTTTTTTCATCTGTTCCGGCCGGAACACTTATACCGGCATTGCCAGCCAGATTCAACGCGATAGTAAATACATCGGACAGATACATTTCCAGGGGATTGCTCTTTTCGCCAAACCTGAACGCCACATTTGGTGTTACCGGCGAAAGCAGAACATCACATAATTTCCCTGCCTTCTCGAAATCCCGGCGGATGAGCGTACGCACCTTCTGCGCCCGGAGGTAATACGCATCGTAATACCCGCTGGAAAGCACATAGGTTCCCAGAAGAATTCTTCGCTTCACCTCATCGCCGAAGCCCATGCCGCGGCTTTTGAAGTAACTTTCCACCAAATCTCCCGCCTCCTGACGCACCCCGTAACGGATGCCGTCAAAGCGGGCCAGATTGGCAGAGGCTTCTGCCGTCGCAATAATGTAGTAAACTGCCACTGCATATTTTGTATGCGGCAGACTTACCGGCACAAGTTCAGCACCCAGTGACTTGACGCGCTCAATCGCGCTTTCCAGCACCGCGCGTACACCGCAGTCAATGCCGCTGTTTTCAAAATATTCTTTCGGCAGACCGACTTTCACGCCTTTCAAGTCTGCTTTCTGCGCTTTGACGGTTCCGAAACATTCAGTATGAGGCAGATCAAGCGAAGTGCTGTCCATGGGGTCTTTGCCGCTTATAACATCCAGCAGAAGCGCGGCATCGGTAACATCCTGAGTCATCGGACCAATCTGGTCAAGCGAAGAAGCAAATGCCACCAGGCCGGAACGGCTTACTCTGCCGTATGTGGGCTTCAAGCCGACAATACCGCAGAACCCGGCCGGCTGACGGATTGATCCCCCGGTATCCGATCCCAAAGCCGCCGGAACCATACCGGCGGCTACTGCCGCCGCCGATCCGCCGGATGATCCGCCGGGAACCCGGGAAAGATCTCTGGGATTGGCAGTTTTCTGAATCGCACTGTTTTCACAGCTTGATCCCATGGCAAATTCGTCCATATTCAGGCGTCCGAACGGGATAAATCCATGGGCCCGCAAATTGATGACTGCGCCGGAATCATAAGGCGAAATAACATTTTCAAGTATTTTCGAGGCACAGGACAGCCGTTCTCCTTTGACGGCAATACAATCTTTTATACCGATCGGAATTCCGTCAAAACAGCTCCGGGCTTCACCTGTGGCACGGCGGCGGTCAGATGCTTCGGCTTCTCTCAATACCGCTTCATGGTCAACGGTAAGGAATGCTTTGATATCCTTATCCTTTTTCTCCACTTCAGACAGGTAAAATTTATTCAATTCCACCGCGGATATTTCCCGGTTGCCGAGTTTTTCCGCCAGAGTGATAAGCGTTGAATTTTCCATAATCTTCAGTTCATCCCCTCTCCGGGCAACACCTGAGGTATTTTTATGCATTCGCCGTCAATCGTTTCCGGAGCATTGGCCAGCATGACTTCGCGGGGGTAAGATTCGTGAGATTCATCCTCCCGCCAGACATTGGCCACTTTCAGCGCATGCGCTGTGGGTTCAACTCCGGAAACATCCAGCTCCTTGAGTTCATCAATGTAACCGACTATGGCCTCCAGATCGCGCTGAAGTTTTTCTTTCTGCTCCGGAGCAATTTCCAGTCTGGCCAGTTCGGCTACATAATCTACATCAATGCGTTCGCTCATTTTCCCGCCTGTTCCAGTTCCAGCGTCCTGGTGAAGAGATCGCATACTTCAGAGGGACCGAAATACTGTATCGGCCCGGGATAAACATAGCTGGTTTCCAACGCCCAGGCGTCCCGGTTGGCGGCAAAAAACTTGAAAGGCGCGCCGTCAAGTTCAACCAGAGCTTTGCGGATCACCGGTTTGTCATGGCCGTGACGGTGTTCAATATTCATCATCATGGTAATCGGAATACCGCCGCAGATCCAGTTGTCTGCACCTTTGGTGGTCTGCCGGATGTTGGCCATGTATCCGGTTTTCCCGGCTCCGAGCAGCGCGGCGGCGGCATAGCCCAGACTGTAACAGTAGTCTGCGTCATAGTTTGACGGAGCGGCGCAGCGGCCTTCATAACCGAAAAAGTGGGTCTGGGTGCTGAATTTGCCATTGTATTTGCCTTCAGCGGCCAGTTGTTTAAGTCTCTTGGCCACCATGGAGGCGAGCATTTTCTCGGTTTCGATCAGAGAGACCTGAACGTTGCCGTGAGGATCGCGGTCATTGCAGAGCTGCTTCTGTATCTCTGCCGGAAGTGAAGTAAAGGTAGCGGCCAGATCTTTGCTCAGCAAGCCGGCGGCGAAAGCAACTTTCTCATCCAGCGTTTCCAGGCTGTTGAATTTATCCGCCTCTTTGGCCAGAACATCATTGAGTTCAGCAATCAGCACCTTCATTTCCGGAATGAACTCGATCAAACCTTCTGGGATAAGCGCGACACCGAAATTCATGCCTTTGGCCGCTCTGGCCGCCACCACCCGGGCAATGTCGTCAACAATTTGCGCCAGGGTCATCTTTTTGCTTTCCACCTCTTCTGAAATGATGGCAATGTTGGGCTGGGTCTGCAGGGCGCATTCCAAAGCAATATGGGAAGCACTGCGGCCCATGAGTTTAATAAAGTGCCAATACTTTTTGGCAGAGTTTGCGTCACGTTCAATATTGCCGATGAGTTCGCTGTAAACCCGGCAGGCAGTGTCAAATCCGAAACTGGTTTCAATCCATTCATTTTTCAGGTCGCCGTCAATGGTTTTGGGGCAGCCTATCACCTGAATGGGAATCTGACGGGATTTGTAATATTCCGCCAGCAGGCAGGCATTGGTATTGGAGTCGTCG
>CASECL010000315.1 GCA_949286445.1 uncultured bacterium
AACGATAGACCCAAATCCCGTCCCATGCCCAAACCGCCCTGGTTGAGAATACGCATTGCGCCGGGAAACGGGAGAAATGAAGTAAATGCACTGCTGAACAACCTGCGTTTGAATACAGTTTGCCAGGGGGCGAAATGTCCCAATCTGGGGGAATGTTATCATAAACATACCGCCACTTTCCTGATTATGGGCAATATCTGCACCAGAAGATGTAAATTCTGCGCCATCGGCGGCAAAGAAGTTCACCCCCTGCCCCCGGAACCGGATGAGGCGGAACGGGTGGCAGAAGCGGCGGCCGGACTGGGATTGAAATACGTTGTCGTTACCAGTGTTACCCGGGATGACCTGCCGGATGGCGGAGCATCATGTTTTGTCGATGTGATACAGGCGATAAAAAAACGGCTGCCGGAAGCAAAAGTTGAAGTGCTGACCCCGGATTTCAAGGGCGATGAGGCGGCGTTGCACCGGGTACTGGATGCCGGGCCGGATGTGTTCAACCACAATATTGAAACGGTGCGCCGTCTCTCCCATGATATCAGGCTGACCGCCACTTACGATCGTACTCTGGCGGTGCTGAATGCGGCTTACCGTTATAAATCCGGCAGTATTCCGGTCAAATCCGGTCTGATGGTCGGCCTGGGCGAAACGGATGAAGAGGTGGAGGAAACCATGCTGGATCTGCGCAATGCCGGAGTAAGCATCCTGACCATCGGGCAGTACCTGCCTCCCTCGCCGCAGCATTGGCCGCTGGAACGCTATGTCACGCCGGAAAAATTCAATGAATGGGCGGAAACTGCCGGTAAAATGGGTTTTGCCGCAGTGGCAAGTTCTCCTTTGGTAAGGAGTTCATACTCTGCCGGAGAATTGGCCGGCAAGATGAAAAACGGCGGAGCAACGCATCAGGAATAAAAATCCCAGTTCTATTTCAAAACCGCAGAAACCGCCGGACTGGAAAATAAAAATCCGCCTGCAGTAAAAGATAATCCGGCTGGAACAGTAAAAAATGTTCAGACATAAAAAAATGCGGGAAAGAGTCTCCATAACAACCAGTGGAATTTTTCCTTCCCGCTTTTTTGTTGCCCCCCCGATACCATTTAATGAAATCCGGCACGGGGTATATATAAAAGCCACTTCTTTACGGCAATAATGAATTGCACTTCTGAAATATCATAACTGCCGCAACTATTATCAAAGCAGGCAAAATTAAACTATTCTGACATTGCATTTTCCCGACCGGTTCTCCTGATAATTTGAGAAAGTGCCGGGAAAAAGGTTTTAAAGCGTTTCCGGTTTTCAGCGCAAACCTACCGCACGGCGCACTCTATCCATGGTGGCCGCCGCTTCGGCACGGGCCTTTTCCGCTCCGGTCTGCAGAATTTTCCACACCTGGCCGGGATCTTTTTCCAGTTCAGCCCGGCGTTCACGCATGGGAGCAAAATATTCCCACATTTTTTCAAATAACGCCTGCTTGGCATGGCCGTAACCGTAATTGCCCGCCCGGTATTTCGCCGCCATTTCAGCTACTTCCGCCTCGGAGGCAAAAAGTTTGTACAAAGCCACCACATTACAAGTGTCCGGATCCTTGGGTTCCTCCAGCCCCTTGCAGTCGGTAACCACATTCATCACCGCCTTGCGGATAGCTTTCTCGGCTCCGAAAATAGGTATGGTGTTATTGTAACTCTTGGACATTTTCTGACCGTCCGTGCCGGGCACCACCGCCACTTTGTCCGGGATGAAGCCGTCCGGCAGAGTGAATACTTCACCGTACTGCAAATTAAATTTTATAGCCAGATCACGGGTGATTTCCAAATGCTGTTTCTGATCTTTGCCCACCGGCACCAGAGTGCTGTTATAAAGCAGAATGTCTGCCGCCATAAGCACCGGATAGGTGAATAACCCGGTATTGGGCAGAAATCCCTTGGCTAACTTATCCTTGTAACTGTGAGCCCGTTCCAGCAGCCCCAGCGGAGTAACGGTATTGAGAATCCACATAAGTTCGGTTACTTCCGGAATGTCTGACTGCCGGAAAAACACCGCATTTTTATCCGTATCCAAGCCGCAGGCAAGCATATCCAACGCCAGATTAAATACATTTTCACGCAATTTTTCCGCCGCCGGATTGGTGGTCATGGCGTGATAATCAGCAATAAAAACAAAGGTTTCCCCCTTGGATTGCAAATCCAACACCTGCCGCATCATGCCGAAAAAATTCCCGATATGCGGTATTCCTGAGGGTTGAATCCCGGTAAGTATTCTCATTTTTCTCTCCATCAAAATAAATAACTCTATTTAAATCAAACCAAACGCGCTCCCGCGCCGATTTCACAAATTATGGTTTCCGGCTCCACGCCGCGGGCGAAACGGTATGCCTGCTTAATGCGTGAAGCATATTCCTCTGCCATATCAGCCTTGACAAAGTGAATGGTTATCCCGCCGAAACCGCCGCCGGTGAGCCGCG
>CASECL010000316.1 GCA_949286445.1 uncultured bacterium
ATATGATGAATAATAAAAGCATGGTCATCTGTTGACAGCCTGACAAATGAATGTTTTTTTTCAAAATCTCATAATCAATAATAAAATGTCTCATACAATCTTTCCTTCAGTATTGCAACTGTTCAGATAGTAAATCATGTGATCAGCATCATGAATTACTATCTGACTGTTTTTAATAGTTTGTTGCCAAGCTCCTGCCAGCCTCATTGCGGCAAGGCCATAAAAAGCAATCCCATCATACGGATTAAAAGGCGTATGAGGCGGGGCAACTTTTGCTGTTTTACTGTAATTCCGGGAAAATCCGGCTGCTTATATCAATGATTTTCCCTGTGCCGGATTGGAAGTTTCTCCTGCGTAAACTCCGCCCTCCTGGCAATAGCATCATCAATGAATTCAGCCGAATACAGAATATTTCCGGCAGAATTGCGATATACGGCAATGCCGTCTCTTTTATCGTGCTTCATAGTATATTCAATCCGGTCTCCGTTATCCCTGAAATAATATATTGGCCATGAAGAATAAATTGGCCGTTAGCATCAAAATACCCCTGATATATGCTCAGGACTTTTCCGGAAGCATCCCGCTCAACAAAATAACTGCCGGAAGTACAGTCTTTTAACGGACTGCATCCGCAGATAAATGATACAGAAAGGATGATGAATATGAAAAAATTGTCCGCATTTTAAAACGGTCCATCCGGTGACGGTAAAAACAGTTGAAACATGGCCGCCGTTGTGCCGGGATAATTTTTTCTGAAGACACATCCTGTTCAGCCTTGGTGCTATGGGGTTAATGAGGCATTGTCTGTATTTTCCGAAACAAAACATCGACAGATCATGCCAGTTTTGACCTGAAGCGTAATGTTATGACGTTGCGGGTGGCCTTCTTCCGTACACCTGTCAGGTTGAATACCCCGCAATACGGACGACCTAAAAGATCACATTGAAAAATACTATTGTAAAGGCAACCGCAAAAAAGAGCAGGATTTTTTTGTTTTTTTTGAAAAACAGTTTGTTTTCCTCAAGGTCGTTTCTCATTTTGAGTTTCTCAAAATAAAACAGCCAGAACATCACTGCCCCGGTAAAGGGAACCGATGCGTCCAGGAGTCTGATTATCATCGCCATATGCCACCTCCTTCTGCTGTCCGGCAGTTATGAATTCCGCAGCTCCGGCAATTTTAACACCGCCTGCGGAACCAACCGGATTTTTTCAGCCGCGGTAAAGTCATTTCCCGCGGTAATTACGGCATTTTACGATGGTCAGAACGGAACTGAGGCAGGCCATGAATTCAATCTGTTTTCCCCCGCCGGGTACCTGATTGCGGCGCAATCCGGATAACTCTTTGCTGGATCGGCAGATCTGACTTCAAAACCGCTTCATGGCAATTTTCAATCCCATCCGGCCCCGGTCTGGTATAATTATAGAGTACTTTATCTGCTTTTGCAAGTCTTTATTCTGCAATAACAGAATATTTTTGATTTTTTTTGTCTCCCGGATGGCGTATCGGAGCAAATAAAAGCCGGAAATGCAGATTTCCACGATATGGAAAAACAACGGCGGTGGAAATTAAAAAAATTCCGCACCGCCGCAGCAATTTATGACGACAGGAAAAATATTAAATTTATGGTGTTACTTTCTGACCGACTGCAGACTCCGGTTCCGGTTGATCAGATCAAGTCTGGTTTGAACACAATCATGGGAGAACAGCGGATCGGGAGGTGTATTTATTGTCCAGTCCACCAGTTTTTCTATCCGGCTGGTCGCTACATGCATCCGGGTGTCGGAAGATGCGTAGTAAATGAAAACATCCCCGTTTTCCCGCATTACCGCGCCATTGCAGAACACCACATTGGAGACGTCTCCAATCCGTTCTTCACCGCGCGGAGCCAGAAAATAACCGCCGGGAGCATAAATAACTCTGGACGGATCGTGCAGGTCGGTCATGAATAAATAAAGCACATAACGCAGTCCCGCCGCAGTATTGCGCACCCCGTGGGCAATGTGCAGAAAACCTTTTTCCGTTTTCAACGGCGGAGCACCGCAGCCGTTTTTCACCTCTTTAATGGTATGGTAAACTTTGGCATCAACAATTTTTTCATTGTCAATTACTGCGTGTTCAATTGACTTTGACAGTCCCCAGCCGATGCCTCCGCCCTTGCCGGCATCAATAAATCCATCCTGAGGCCGGGTGTAAAAAGCGTATTTGCCGTCAATAAATTCCGGATGAAGCACCACATTGCGCTGCTGGGGTGAGGGGGTAATCAGGTCATCCAGCCTCTCCCAGTGTTTCAGATCCGTGGTCCGTACAATGCCGCAGGCGGCCACCGCAGAAGAGGTGTCCCCCTCCGGAGCGTCCGGATCACGGCGTTCTGAACAGAAAAGACCGTAGATAAAACCGTCTTCATGCCGCACCAGACGCATGTCGTAAACATTAACATCCCGTTCCGCAGTTTCATCCAGCAGTATCGGATCGTCAACAAAACGGAAATTGTCAATTCCGTTTTCGCTCTCCGCCACCGCAAAAAAGGATTTGCGGTCATATCCCTCCACCCGGCAGAGCAGTTTTATTTTGCCGTCCATTTCAATGGCTCCGGCATTGAATACTGCGTTAACTCCCAGCCGTTCCATAAAAAAGGGATTGGTTTCCCGGTTCAGATCGTAACGCCACTCCGGGGGAATGTGTTCACTGGTAAGCACCGGATTGATGTACCGTTCAAAACACCCGTTGTAAAAAGTTTCATCCACCCGGTTGGGGCTGGAAACAATTTCCTCATACGCCCGGAAAACCCGCGCCCGTCCCGCTTCAAAAATATCCATTTTTTGTCAATTCCTGTTTTTTATGCTTCTTTGCTTTTATCCACCCAGCCGTCATCGGTGGGATCGTCACGGCGGGCAGCCAGATCACGGAACAGCCGCCTGATGTCAATAATGCCGCCCCAGATAAACCATACCGTGCTTACCACTCCGGCAATGGCTCCTCCCACTAAACTTACATAGAAAAAGTAGTGACTCCACCAATGCGCCGGCCACGGAGAAATAATATTCCAGATAAGCACGGCAAAAAAGCACAGCCCGATCTGATAAACAATAGAGTAGAAAAATACACTCCAGGCTATTATCCGGTCTCCACGGGTATATTCCGGAGTAATGCCGATAAGTTTGCTTAAAACATTTCTGAAAGTCCACTTTTCCGCGATAACTTCACTGCCGTTTTCCGCGTATTTTCCCCGGTGCAGCATCCGGTCAAGATCAAAGGGTTCCCCGCGGCTTAACAGCGAAAAGATAATGTAGGCCGCCAGTCCCCCCATCATGGCAATGAAAAATATTTCATAGGAGTTGAGCGGAAATTTTTCCGGTGTAACCTCCCAGACAATATAAGGATTGAACGGCGATGAAAGAATTTGCAGAATATTATCCAGTGCTCCGTCCAGCTGGCGGCTCTTGAGAAAAGGAAAAATCGTCCCCGGCCACAGCTGCTGACACAGCATCCCGGCAGCCGATATGCCGGATCCCGTAATAATGGAGGCATAAGCTCCGAGCGTAGTGCCGAAACGGCTGTACAAGCCGAATATCATCACCGGACCGGCTCCGCCCAGCCAGATGGCACTGATAATGGTAATGAACATATTTATGTAGTCAAGCTGAACAAAAAGGATGGAACATCCAAAGAAGAATATTCCCGCTCCCAGCGTGCACCAGCGGAGATATTTAAGGTGTTCCTCCCGGGTGAATGGTTTGCCACGCAGCGGCATAATCACATCCTGTACCAGCGTGGCGGAGGAGTTGAATATTCTTGAATCATCCGTTGACAGCAGCAAAAGCAGCATCAGCAGACAGAAAAGTCCCAGCATCCCCGCCGGAAAAAGTTTACTCATGACCTTGGATATCATCATCTGATTGTAGAGCGAACGGAAATTCTGAAATGATTTATTGGCCTTGCCAATCTCTTTGGCTGGATCAATGCTGTTTCCTGCCGCGGCCGCGGCGGCAATATTCAGGTCCGCTTCGGCAGTAATAGCCTCTCTTGCCGTATTCAGAAACGGGGTGTCAGGATTGTTTTCCCGGGAGAATTTCTCCGGAGGTGTTTTCGCCTCCTGAGCCGGGAGTTTTTCCAGTTTGTCCATGACTTTGCGGCGGAGTGCCGGATCGGGTATGGCTTCGTCCGCCGCCCGGGAAGAAAGTGACAGACGGGTCTCTCTGGCAAACGCGGCAAAGTCCGGGTGATTCATCGCCGTAATCACCGCGATCGCCACCGTCATGCACATAAGTGAAGCAAAACCGTTCCGCCAGGCTCCGAGAATGCCCGCCATTTTCTGTTCATGGGGCGTCCTGCCGGAAGAGGAGGTGTCGTTGCCGATCCAGCTTGCCCGGTTGATAATCTGGCTGACTATGCTTACCACCAGAGCAAAAATATTGAAATCCCGCAGCTGATCAATGTCAAAGGGATTGAGAAAACTCTCTCCCGGCACCCGGTTGAGCATGGTGGGGGCAATTTGATCGTACCAGGAAAAATTAAGCAGAATATATCCGGTAATGATAACGAAAATCGGATACCCCAGCAGTCCCTGGACACAATCGGTTATCAACAGCGCAATTCTCCCTCCCGGCAACAGTATCAGCAGTGCCAGGATAATTACCATGGCCACCACCAGCACAAAACAGGGTATCGGAACATTCCAGATCATAATTTCGTGGGGTAATCCCAGAAAATAAAGAAAGAAGTTTGCCGCGATTGCCGGGCCTACCGCATTGGTCACCATTTCCGAAAAGGTGCGCACAATGGCGGCAAAAATCCGGAATGACCGGCTGTAACGCATCTCCAGAAATTGCCCAATGGATAGTGATTTAGTCTGCCGGTAACGGTAAACACAATACCCGGTAAGCGAAAGCACAATTCCCACCGGAGCCAGAATATTCTCCCAGAAGACAATGCCGTACCCGGTTTGATATTTGGCTTCCACCAGGGCAACCAGTGAAATAACACTCAGCCCGGTGGTCATATCTCCCACGGCGATAACATAACGGCCCGCCACCCGGCCGGCAGCGAGATAGTCAACCACGCCCCGCACATAACGTTTGCAGTAAAATGATAGAGCCAGCAGTCCCAGCACCGGAATTACGATGATAAGATAGTCCCAGAATGTCATTTTTTAACGCACCTTTCTGATTGAAAAGGTGAAGATTTCAAACGGGGCAAGCTCCAGAGACAGCGTGCCGTCGCCCTGAAGCGTCAGTTTCTGCTGACGGCGTTCCAGCAGATCACAGCTGAAAATTTCAGAAGCGACACAGTCTGAGGAAAATTTCAGTTTGATAAAACCGCCTCTGCCATGAATTTCCACCGCCCGGAAAACCAGGTTTTTGCCGTCAGCTCCGGGTTTAACCACTTCAAGAGAAACGTGTTTGCTGTCCGTTACCTCAAATGGGAACGCCAGGTTTTCTCCGGCAGAATAACCGGTGAAAATTACCGGTTCGCGGTTCAATGCGGCGGCTTTTTCAATCACTTCTCCGCGGGCAATGCCGCCGTCGTGGGGCAGAAATGAGTAGGCAAAATCTTTGCATCCCAGGTCTGCCTCCGCATCCGGATAAGTCGGTGCGCGCAGCAGTGCCAGATCCAGCATGCCCCGCCGGGCGGAATAGCCGTATTTGCCATTGTTGAGCAGTGCCGCTCCGTAATTGCCCGAGTCACAGGCGTCAGCGTACCGGTGGGCTGATACCTCATATTCCGGCTGTTCAAAGAAGTTGTTGAATACGGTCGGGCGGCGGAGTATGCCGTAGGGTATTTCGCAATCCAGCGTTTCAGCATTGAATGCAAGTTCAAA
>CASECL010000317.1 GCA_949286445.1 uncultured bacterium
TGCGTTTGTCCGTGGTACGGATGATTATTTCTGACCCCGATCCGATTGGAACACCGCGGTATTTCACCGGAGAGCCGACTGTCAGCCCCTGTACCGATTCAATAAAAGTGGAACTGAATTTGCCATGCGAGGCAAACCGGTCATCCAGACCGAGAAAAAACAGCATGCCGATAAACAGAATCGCCGCGGCAAGCCCGGTAAGTCCGGCAATAATTTTTCTTTTTTCAAAATCCATGGACTGCATTCTCCCTGTCAAATGAACCGGAAATCTTTTTTATTCCGGATGTATCCGTCATTATTTTCTTTTCAGCCCGGAACGGGACAGAAATGTTTTGACCCATTCATTTTCCGAGTTCCGTCTCAATTCCTCCACGTCTCCGATTGCGGCTATGCTGCGGATGGATTTATCCAGCATCATTACCCGGTCTGAAATAGCAAAAATACTGTCAAGCTCATGTGATACCACCACTACCGTCGTACCGAGACGGTCGCGCATGTCCAGAATCAGCCGGTCGAGTTCCGCTGAGGTAATGGGATCAAGTCCGGCCGACGGTTCGTCAAAAAACAGCAATTCGGGATCAAGCGCGAGAGCTCTGGCCAAGCCGGCACGTTTGCACATGCCGCCGGACAATTCCGCCGGATAATAGTCATAAAATTTTTCCATTCCCACCAGTGCAAGTTTTTCCATCACCGTCTGACGGATTTTTTCCGGCGGATAGTCGGTGTGTTCCTCCAATGGCAGAGCCACGTTTTCCCCCACGGTCATGGAGCCGAATAAAGCTCCGCCCTGATAAGTTACACCAAATTTTTCCATCATCAGCCTGCGTTCCGTGTCGGTGGCATTTACAATACTTTTGCCCTGAATTTTTATGTCGCCGTGCAGCGGTTTGTAAAGGCCGATAAGGTGTTTAAGCAACGTACTTTTGCCGCATCCGGAACCGCCGAGAATGCAGAATATTTCTCCTTTATGCACAGAAAAGTTAAGATTTTCCATCAGCGGAGCCGCCGCGCTGTATCCGATAGTAAGATCACTTACTTCAATAATATTTTCCATCGACCGTCACCATCCCCAGAGAGTGTAAATAACCGTTATAACTGCATCTGCCGTCACCACTGCAAAAATCGAGAGCACCACCGCCCCGGTCGCACTCCGGCCGACACCCTGCGCATCAGGCGAAGATCTGAAGCCCTGGTAACAGCCGCACAATGTGATAAGCAGTGCAAAAACAAAACTTTTCAGAATACCGCTGGTAAAAGAAAGAATATCCAGCACTTCCACCGAGCGTTCAATATATGCCGCCGCCGGCAGGCCCATGTAAGTTATCCCGACGGAAAATCCCCCCAGAAGCCCGGCGACATCCCCGAATACCGTAAGTAACGGCATGACAATAAACATCGCCAGCAGTTTCGGTGCAATAAGATAACGTTCCGGCATAATTCCGATGGTGGAAAGTGCGTTGATTTCGTCATCCGTGCGCATAGTGCCGATTTCGGCGGCGAAAGCCGATCCGGCACGTCCGGTGCAGATTACTGCAACCATGAAAGGCCCCAGTTCTTTGAGCACAGAAAAACCTACCATGTCTGCGACATAGATTTCCGCTCCGAATTTACGCATTTGCGTTGCGCCCTGAAATCCGAGTATCAGCCCCATCAGATAACATATCAGCAAAATAATAGGCACTGATTTTACGCCGCAAAGGTCAATGTAGTACAATAAATCCCGTTTCCGGAGTTTTCCTGGGTGCAGCAGCACTTCACCGCAACCGAGCAGTGCCGCTCCGAAAAAAGCGACCGGTTCAGCGGCTGCAACGGCAATTCGATCAAAAATATTCATTTTCCCGCTCCTGTCAGTCAAAGAATTTACACGTTTTTCAGAAAAATTCAAGCGGAAAACTTGTCTTTTGCACAAAGCTGGTTATATTAAGCCGTGGCGGGCATAGGGATTCAGGTTCTGCCGGCGGCAGTTTTTCCCGGCATCCGCAAAAGTAAATTGATTGCAAGAACGTCGTTTTGAAAACGCGCGTTCCGGGCGGGAAAACCGTGCCGTACCGCGCAGGAGAGTGCCTCAGTATGCCGAAAAATCAGGACAAAATGCCTCCGGATGCTTCATTGCTCGGTCTGGGTCTGGATAACCGGGACGGGCATAAAAGAGTGACCAAAGGGGATAATTTTTATCTTGTCGGCGGCTCGGAGGAGACGCACGAGAA
>CASECL010000318.1 GCA_949286445.1 uncultured bacterium
ACTGGAGGAGCCTTTCGGCAAAAAACAGATCGGTTCCAGTGCCATGGCTTACAAGCGCAACCCCATGCGCAGTGAACGGGTATGTTCTCTCGCCCGTTATCTGATGAATCTGCCGGTAAACGCCGCCGCCACCCACAGTGTGCAGTGGTTTGAACGCACTCTGGATGACTCCGCCAACCGCAGACTGCTGCTGCCGGAAGCATTCCTCTGCGCAGATGTTATTCTTACTATACTTATCAACATCATTGACGGCATTCAGGTCTGGCCCAAAGTTATTGAAAAACACGTCCGGGCGGAACTGCCGTTCATGGCGACGGAGAATATCCTTATGGCCGCAGTGAAAAAAGGCGGCGACCGCCAGGCTCTGCACGAAGTTATCCGCAGCCACTCCATGGAGGCCGCCCGTCAGATCAAGGAATTCGGCCGGGACAATGACCTGCTGGAACGGCTGCGCAATGATCCGGCATTTGCCATGATCAGAGATGATTTTGACTCCCTGCTGGATCCGGCTTCATTCATCGGAGTTGCCCCGCTTCAGGTGGAAAAATATCTCAATAATGAAGTAAGACCGGTACTGAAAAAGTACGCTTCGGAAATGATCTCCTCAAATGATACGGTAAACGTCTGATTTCCGGATTGAAAAACAATTACCGCCGCCGGGATTTTGGAACCTGTCTGAAACCCCGGCGGTTTATTTTATACATATTTTGTAAAAAACTATTCATATCATACCTGTTGCATAAAGCCGGATACTGAGGTATAATATTTTATAATACTTCAAAAACTGAAATTTTTATGGAGAAGTTATAAAAATGACTCAGATCCTTTCAAAACCGGCGTATGAAAAAGCGTGTGCCGACAGCAGAGACCGCAGAATGAAATGGTGGCGCGAAGCCAGATACGGTATGTTTGTACATTACGGACTGTTTTCCCAGCTGGGCCGCAACGAATGGGCCATGGCTCTGGAAAACTGGAATATTTCCGATTACGAAAAACTGGCCGATACTTTCACCGTCAAACCCGGCGCACCGCGGGAATGGGCACAGCTGGCTAAAGCAGCGGGCATGAAATATATGGTCATGACCACCCGGCATCATGAAGGATTTTCCCTTTGGGATTCCAAGGTAAATCCTTACAACAGTGTTAATTACGGCCCCAAACGGGATCTGGTGCGGGAATTTGTGGATGCCTGCCGGGAATTTGATCTTAAGATCGGCTTCTATTCCACTTTGATGGAGTGGCACCACCCCGACAGCTGGAAGTGCGCCATTGACCAGGATGCCAGACGCCGCTTCTGCCAGTATATAGAAGACCTCAATACCGAATTGCTTACCAATTACGGCAAAATCGATATTCTCTGGTATGATGTTCCCCGCCCGCTTCAGAGCTTCGAGGGCTGGAACTCTCTGGAACGCAATCAGCGTCTCCGCGCGCTTCAGCCGGATATAATCATCAACAACCGTTCCTATCTGGATGAAGACTTCGGCACTCCAGAGGGCCACCTCACCGCGGAAAAACGCGATTGGGAAGCCTGCATGACTTTCAATGACATAAGCTGGGGTTATATTGATGCCGAACAGGCCCGTCCCTACAATTACACCCCGCAGCGCATCGTCCGTATGCTCAATGTCGTCACCCGGGGCAAAGGAAATCTCCTGCTCAATATCGGCCCCACTCCGGACGGCAGCGTGCCGCCGGATGCGGTTGAACCTCTTACCAGGGTAGGCGAATGGCTGAAGGAAAACGGCGAAGCTGTTTACGGTCATAAAGACCTGGGGCATTACTCTGCCAACGGAATTTGCTCCTCCAGTCAGGATGGATGCAACGTTTATATCTGGAACTGGATCTGGCCGAAAGAACGGGAACTCATCCTCGGCGGAGCTTTCAAAAGAAAATTGCTGGAAGCCAGATTTGTCAAGGACAACAGCAAGATTGAATTTGAACAGCGCGGCGACCGGATTTTCCTCCGCAATCTGCCGGAAAAATCCCCGGATAAAATTCTCAATATCGGAGTTATCGCGCTCAAATTTGAAAAGGCCCCGGAAGCAGTGGATTTCCACTATTGCTCCGGTTATCCCCAGCTCTTCCAGGGATATTTTGATCCCGGGGCGATAATTTAAACTACGCTCTCTCTCCGCGCCCGGATGCGTGTTCAGGTGAATACGCGCCGGGCGTTTTTTTTCCTCAGATGCGGCGCAGTAAGGTCCAAACAAGACGGTGTTTAAATGTTCAGAAGTTTTCAGTGTACAATCACTCTGACAATGAGCATGGTAAGCAGTGAGCAGAGATTGGCAAAAAAATGTATCAGAACAGGCA
>CASECL010000319.1 GCA_949286445.1 uncultured bacterium
AGAACCGATGGCCGCCGCAGTGGGAGTGGGGCTGCCGGTTTCTGAACCTGCCGGAAGCATGATCGTAGATATCGGAGGCGGAACTACTGAAGTAGCGGTAATTTCGCTTTCCGGAATTGTCTGCGCCAAAAGTGTCCGGGTGGGAGGAGATGAGCTGGATGCGGCGATAACAACTCATTTGAAAAGAGTTTACAATCTGATGATCGGGGAACTTACCGCCGAACAGATAAAAATAAAGATCGGCAGTGCTTATCCGCTGAAAGATGATGTGGATTTGGATGTAAAGGGGCTGGATATGGTTTCCCGCGTACCCAAGACGGTGCGGATTTCCGCCGCTGAAATACGGCTGGCATTGCAGGAGCCGGTTACCACCATTATTGAAGCGGTGCGCAACACTCTCGACCGTTGTCCGCCTGATTTAGCCGCGGATCTTATCGACCATGGTATTATGCTGGCAGGCGGCGGAGCATTGCTCTGCGGGCTGGATAAACTTATGGCAGAAGAAACCGGACTTCCGGTGTTTGTGTCAGAAGATCCATTGAAAGCGGTGGTGAACGGTACTGGCGTAATGCTTCAGGAAATGGATAATATGGCGCAGTAACATTTTGCTGCAATTTTTTATCAACCGGGAAAGTTGCATTGCCGGCTGCTGCAAGCCTGAGCGCGGCCGGGCAGGGTTGAGTACATACAGGCAGAAGTTTTTTTGTTTTTTTGATCTGAAATGTTAAGTACAAACAATATAAATATTTCCAACCGCAGTGTGTTGTCCAGTCCGGGGGCAATACGTTCGGAATTGCCGCTTTCCCTGGATGCGGTAAAGCGGATCGTTTGCGACCGCGGTGAAATCTGTGACATTCTTGACGGTAAATCCGACCGGATACTGGCGATAGTCGGGCCCTGTTCAATTCATGACCCGGATGCGGCATTGAAATATGCTGAAAAACTGAAAAAACTGAAGGGGGAAATCAGTGATGTTTTCAAAGTGGTTATGCGGGTTTATTTCGAAAAACCCCGGACTACGGTGGGCTGGAAAGGCTTGATTAACGATCCGGATTTAAATGGATCGTATAATATTGAAAAAGGTATATTCATCGCCCGTAAACTGTTGTTGCGGATTATTGATATCGGTCTTCCGGCGGCAACTGAAATGCTGGATCCGATTTTGGCTCAGTATCTTGCCGATGCTGTTTCCTGGGCCGCAATTGGCGCGCGCACTACTGAAGCGCAAACGCATCGGCAGCTGGGAAGCGGGGTTTCCATGCCGGTCGGTTTTAAAAACGCTACCGATGGAAGTTTTCAGACTGCGCTTGACGCGATAAAGACTGCCGCCAGTAAACACTCTTTTATCGGGGTGCTGGAGGATGGACATGTCGGTGTTTTCCGGACTTGCGGAAATCCCTACTGCCATATAGTTCTGCGCGGCGGCACTATGTCGCCGAATTATGGTGCAGAATATATTTCCTTTCTTAAGGTGTTGATGACCAAGGAGCATATTGCACCCCGTATCGTGGTTGACTGCAGTCACGCCAATTCTCATAAGAAATTTGAAAATCAATCGGTGGTGTTTCATGATGTGATGGAACAGATAGCCGGAGGGGAAGATGCAATCAAAGGCATAATGCTGGAAAGTTATCTTAAACCGGGGGCGCAGAAACTTAAAATAGGCTGTACTCTTGATCCGGAGCTTTCAGTCACAGACGGTTGCATCGGCTGGGAGGAGACGGAGAGTCTGCTGCGGGAAGGAGCGGAAAAACTCCGTTCCAGAGTTAAAGTTAAAGAGTAATCAAAATTATTTTAAATAAAAACATCAGGCAGGATTCAGAAACTATGGCGAAAAAGTTATTGGCTTTTGATTTGGGCGCGTCAAGCGGCAGGGCAATTCTCGGTACCTACGAAAACGGCAAGCTGGAATTGCGTGAGACGCATCGTTTTGTCAATGGACCGCTGGAAAAACCGGACGCACTTTACTGGGATTATCCTGCGCTGGTAAACGAATTGATAACCGGGTTGAAAAAGACTTTGGAAATAGAGCCTGATCTTGACGGCATTGGTATCGATACCTGGGGGGTTGACTATGTGCTGTTTGACCGGAACAGCGGCAAAATGAAACGTCTGCCTTATCATTACCGCGACAGCCGTACTGAAAATGTTCCGGAAAAAGTCTGGCAGCTGATCAGTCCCGGTGAACTTTATTCCCGCACCGGTATCCAGTTTATGATGTTGAATACTATTTATCAACTTTTTGTCCATGGCAAGGAACATCCGGAAGACTTTGTCAATGCGGTCATGCTGCCGATGCCGGATGCGCTGGCTTATGCACTGGGGGGGGATATGACGGCGGAATACACAGAAGCATCTACATCCAACCTGCTTAATCCGATCACCCGGAAATGGGATTTTGATATTATTGACAAATTGAAATTGCCCCGCGATATCTTCCCGGAGGTGGTAATGCCGTCAAGTATCGGCGGAACGCTCAGTGAAAAACTTCAGCGGGAATTGAATTGCAAGGCTATTCCGATAATCAAAGTCGGTTCCCATGATACCGCCAGCGCAGTGGCGGCTACCCCGGCTCCTGACAATGGTGACTGGGCTTATCTGAGCTGCGGCACCTGGGCTTTGCTGGGGGCAGAACTGGATGAGCCGATACTTACTTCCGCAGCCGGAGAAGCACCGTTTACCAATGAGGGCGGACTGTGGGGAAAAATACGCTTCCTGACCAACATCATGGGCAGCTGGCTGCTTCAGGAAACCAGAAGAGTGTGGAATGAAGCCGGACGCAATATTTCATTTTCCCAGATGGAAGATATGGCCCGGAACAGCGAAATGTGCAAATATTTCATCAACCCCAATGATATAACTTTCCTTACCCCCGGAGATATGCCGGAAAGGGTACGCAAGTTCTGTGCCAGGACTGAACAGGGAGTACCGGGAAGCGATGGGGAAGTTCTGCGGGCGATTTATGACTCGCTTGCGCTTTATTTCAAGATGAAACTTGGCGTACTGTCCAATCTGCTTGATGTGCGCTATGAGGCGTTCAATGTGGTTGGCGGCGGGGTGAAAGACGGTTTGCTTATGCAACTTACCGCC
>CASECL010000320.1 GCA_949286445.1 uncultured bacterium
CAGGAATTTCTGGTGGGCAACTACACCTGCAAAATTACGCTTAACAGCGGAACTCTGGCTTTGAATGCCGTTGTTCAAAGCACGGTTCCGGTGGAATACGATAACTGGCCGTCATCACAGGGTGAAGCTCCGGTTACCGGAAATCTGGTGCCGACTTCATCAACAGGTGATGTTTTCTACGGTACTGAATACAGCGGCAATGCAGTATTGACTAACGGAGCAGAAAATGCCTATGCCGGAAATAATGCATCTGATTTTGATGGCAGTACATGGGTGACTGTCAGCAATGGCAGTGTTGCCAATCTCTATGGCGGCGGCAAAGACGGCAATGTGAATGGTTCAGCCAATATTTACCTTAAAGGCGGCACGGTTGGCAATGTTTACCTGGGCGGCAATGGCGGTACGGTAGCTGGCGGAGGTTATCTGGCGATAAATTCATCTGCCTCGGTAACCGGTACGATTTCCGGAGCCAATGTTGCTGGAGACAGTGTACTCTCTTTGAGGGATGTATCTCTCTCGGTACAGAGCATAACCGGGTTTGACGAAATTTATTTTTCCGCCAATACCAATATTACTGTAAACGGCGATTTTTCCGGAAACAGCTGTTTGTATTACACCTTGGGCGGCAGAACAGATCTCGCTTCAGCAGTATTGACGGTAAATGCGTCTTCAGCACTGGATGTTTCCGGTGTGAGAGTGTTGGTTAACGCGGACGATATTCTCTCCGGCAGCGGTTCTGCCAGTATAACTCTGGCGACCGGAGACTGGAGCAGTCTGACCAAAAACATTGCTTTGACGGTGGGGGGACAGGAATATTTTGTCAGTCTGGGTGAAAGTTTTGAACTGAATGGAAAAACTTATACTTTCAACGCAGGAACTAATGGACTTACCTTGGATTATGCTGCCGAAATGTTCCCGAATAATTATCCTGAGCCGTCATGGAGTGTTCCGATTATGACATTGAACGGTTCCGGTGTTCCCGAATATAACAGGCCGATCGTTGGTGCTGATGCGCTGCATGAAGCTGACGGGGTTGTGTCTGCGGCTCAATTTGTTGAAATGGATGTTGATGCTCCGGATACGGTAACGACCTCCATTTGTGGAATAAATGATGCCACAATAAACGGCAATATTTATCTCCATTTTTCCGGAATGTGGAAGTCTCCTAAAAATATGACATTTGCATTTCTCGGCAGTAAAGTGACAGAAGCTCAGTCAGCATATGTTTATGTTGACAATCTGCTCAATGCCGGGGAGAAAGAGTTATCGCTGTTCATGTCTCCCGGATATGGAACAGAGGTAAACGCAACGCTGAGCAATCTCAGATCCGGTTCAGAGAAATCATTGTATTCGGTGTACGGGATTAACTCAGTCTATGTTGACGGAACGTCCGGCGCGACCAACTATAATGTCAATATTGTCCAGGACGATGCATCTGCCGGAGTGGTTTATTACAATGCCATAGCATCAGGCTATACCAGCAATAATCAGGAACAGCACGGTACAGTGGACAATCCGGTCAATATGACGATGAATATTTCCGCTGCCAATGGCGGCAGCATATCCATCGGCACCATTGCAATGATGATGAGTACCAATGCGTCCGGAAATATAAAATATCTTTACGGCGACCAGACTTATACGGTTGATGGCGGTACTGATGTAAATGGCGGGATAACGATCAATACATTATCCTGCATGATGACCCGCGGCAGTTCCGACAGTGTTGGTTACGGAGACTATCATCTCACATTGAGAAACAATGTCACTGTAAACAGTTTCACCTCAGGCGGTACCATTACCGGCAACTTTACGCTGGATATAGAAAACGGTGTTACGATAAAAAGCTTCCAGCTCATGGGCAACAGTGTCAAAAAGCAGGTTACCGGTACTGTTGATGTGAATATGTACGGCGGCACAGTGGTACAGTATTTCTATCTTGCCAATGGCGGCACGTCGCGGTTTGCTGATGTGAACTGGCTTCTGGCCGGAGGCGAGGTGCAGTCGGATATGTACCTTGCCGGGGCTGGGTCAACTGCTGATATGGTTATCAGCGGCAGTGTGAGAGCTGATTTTTACGGAGACTTCAAGCTGGCGGATTATAAGAAGATAAATCTCAGCGGCACATATGGCTACATCAACGACAATAACGGAACCACTGAAACGGTTATTGCGTTCCATGATGTGAATGAAACGTCTGCCTTTGCCGCCTGGAATGGTACCGTAAGCGGACTTTATCAGTCAGAGACGGAAACCAAATATGCCACTTTGGTATTTGACAACTACACCACGGCGTTCAACGGTAAAATTGCTGATGACAGCATTGGCAAAATCGTATTTTCCGGCGATACGGCGATGAGTTTTACCAGTGCGGTAAATCTCGCCAACACCAATTTATCGGTGGCATTTGATCTGACGTCATCCCGCAGTTCCAGTGAAGCGGTAGTCAGCGGGAGCAACATTGAATTTATCAATACAGCTTCCAATATTTCCATAACGGTTGACGCCCGTTACGGCGAAGGCACGTTTACTCTGGTATCCGGAGCGGATTTCAGTTCAATTGGCAGCCTTACGGTCAACGGCGAAACGGCCACGGTCGGCAGTGCAGTAACTCTGGCCGGCATCGGCGACTTCACGCTCAACAGCGACGGCACATTTACCATTGCCGGAACGAATTACGGTTCGGATGATATTACCGGAGCGATTTCCGGGGTGGTGGTTGGCGGCGTGGCTGACTCGCTGAAGGGTACGGCAATGGCAAACGGCAAATATTCAGTTAAACTTACCGGCACTGAAGTTACCGGCAATATTTACGGTGCGGATAAAGATGCCGGAAGCGTATCCGGTGAAGTCAATCTGGTTGCCGAATCAATTGCCGCGGGTCAGATTTTCAATGGTTCGCTGGTAACCGGCAACGGCGGAACGGCGGGCGGAGATTCAACTCTGACGCTGAACAGCGGTTCAGTGACCCGTACTTTTGCCGGCAGTGCGGTAAATGGCGCATCCGCCTCCCTGGAGCAGGGGACGGCAAACCTGGTTATCAAGGGCGCGATAGACAGCTCTGCCGCGTCCGGCAGCTGGCATTACGGAGCCGGTGTGGCGGCAGGCGGCGGTCAGCTGACCACGGCCAATTCCGTGGTCACCATTGACAGTGCCAATGGCTATGTGGGCAATGTGGTTGGTGCTGGACGTACCAATGGGGCAGGATCCATTGTAACCAACAATGTAAGTATATCGCATAATTCCGGTACCGTCAACACTCTGGCGGCGGGCGGCTACACCAAGAATGACGGCACTGTAACGGTAAATCAGGCTGAAGCCAATGTTGCCGGTACGGTTTCCAGTCTGATGGCAGGCAGTGTGCTGGATAATGGCGGTACCGGTAGCATGGCGGTTTCCACCCTCAATGTCAGCGGCTTTGTCTCCAATGCGGTGTTCGGCGGAAACTACATCAATGGTTCCGGCAGCGGTTCGATCGGCACCGTGAATATCAATCTTTCACTGAGCAGTGCACCGGGCAATATGGCCGGCGGCGTTTACGGCGGCGGCTTTGTCGCCGGAGGCAGTGAAGAACTTAATGAAGTTAACATCAATGTCCAGTCTGGCAGTATCGCCGGTTCTGTTTTCGGTGGAGCGTATGCTTCCGCCGGCAGCAGCGCAGTGAATACTGCGGTAATCAGTATTTCTTCGGATGCGGATATTGCCGGCAATATTTATGCCGGAGGTTTTGCTGACGGCGGTACGGTCAGCGTGGCGGATGCGACCGTTATTTTCAACGGCAGCAGTCTCTTCAGCAACGCGGTGGTGGCCGGCGGTTATGGAGCCTCAGCTACGGTTGGCGAAGCGGTGTTGAAGTTTGACTCTTACTCCGGCAGTTTTGCGGGAAGCGTTTCCGGCTCCTGGCTGTACGATATATCAGTTGATTCAGCAATTACCTTTGAAAAGGTTGACTTCGGCAGTGAACTGGTGAACATTTCGGAATTTGATGCGTCTGCTACTGTTACGGAAAAACATCTTGTATTCGACCTGGCGGATGCTTCAAACTTTGATTTGTCCCAGCTCCGGGTCAATGATGAATATGAACTGGCGGCGGCGGGTTCGCTTTCTGAAGCCGGATTTGCCTGGAATTCCAGCACCCAGTCACTCTATCTGGTTGGTGCGGGTTACACGGCGGCGGAGGGAGAAAGTCTTTTCAAGACGATCCTCTGAAATATGCTGTGACATTATTGAAAACCCGGGGAACGGAATTAAAAAATCCGTTCC